>CAMJOZ010000028.1 GCA_946407635.1 uncultured Caryophanales bacterium | reverse complement strand
GATAAGATTATTTATAACTATTATAAGCATGCTAAAGAATATGCAAATAAAATTGGTTATGTAGATTATAATTTAGCATTTGCATTTAAAAAATTAGAAGGTGCAGGATATGAAGTAGATACTATTACATTATATTCAAATACTGTAAAATCATTATTTACAACAAATCATCAAAAATATTCAAGCGATGGTAATGTATTTAAAACTACATTAGCATATTATTGTGCTGGTTTAGATACAACTGAAGCTACATCTCAATATGTTTCAAGAAGTGTTGATTTAACTTCACAATGGGTAGAAACTACACTTGCATATTATTATAATGTAGGACAAGTTATTGGGGAAATAAGTAATGATGATATTTTTATTCAAGATAAATTAGAAAACTATACACTAGCAATGGATGAAACATCATGTATGATTGTTACAGCTTTAGCTAATGGAATTGATTTAGTTAAATGTCAAAATTTTGATCAAACATTAAAACCTGGATTTACAGAAAATGGATTTGCTTATACTTATGGCGAATGGAATACATGTAATTGTTCATCTACAGCTCAAGCTATTTTAGCATTTGGTGCTCTTGGTATAAATATTAGAAATGATGAATATAAAGTAAATAATACAGATATGATTCAAGCTTTATTATCCTACTATGATGAAGAAACTGGATTATTCTATGATTATGATGGTGATATGGGCCTTAACTATGCTACACCACAAGCAGTATCTGCTTTAATTTCATATAAACTTTTAAAGGCTGGAAAGAGTTCAAATATTTATGCAGCGTAATATCTATAAGCTAATTATTAAAATTACAGCCAGTGTAGTTTTAGTTGGTTTAACGGTATTATCATTTGTTTTAATAAATAATTATAACAAGCCTAAAGAAGATGATTCTCAAACTGAGAATATAATAAATAATGAAATTAGTGGATCAGAATCAAATAATTCACTAGAAAAAAATGAAATAATATATAATATAACAATTATATTATTTGATTATGAAAAAGAAATAAGCAATAGGTCATATGATTTAAATAAAGATCAAGCAACAAAAAAAGATGCTTTATTTAACTTATTAAATAATAATTATCAAATAAGATATGAAACAAGTATATATGGTGTTACATTACTTGATATTGATTCTATTAAAACTGATTTTAGAAATTCTTATATAGCAATTTATATTGATGATAAATATTCTAATTTTGGTATATCATCTATAAATTTGTATGATGGAATTAAAATATCTTTAAAGGAGACAAGAATATGACAGTAAAAAAATTATGTTATCTTGTAGCCTTCACTACAATATTATTTGTTCAAGAAGAAGTATTAACTATTATTCCATCAGTTCAGTTTACATTCTTATTGATATTATTATATGGTGCGACTATTGGTATTGGATATGGTTCAATTGTCGTTGTTGCCCATGTATTACTTGATAATTTATATATGGCATCATTTACAATATTTACAATTGGTCCAATGATAATTGGGTATGAAGTAACTTTAATAGTTGGATACCTATTAAGAAATAAAAGCGAGTGGATAATGGCAACTGCTTCAATATTCTGTGCACTTTTATATGCAGGATTATTTATTCCTATAAATATATATGTATACGATGTTGATTTATTGGCATATGTTATTGCAGATATTCCATTTGATTTAGTTATGGTATCTTGTAATTTCATAACAGTATTATTCTTATTTAAACCATTAAAAAGAGTAATAGAAGATTCGTTTAGGAATAGGTACGATTTAAGATTAGATGATAGGGGCTAGGTTCCTATCATTTTTAATTATAAATATTAATATTTATTTATTACTAAAAATATTATATAATCTAACAAGAGTTTTTCTTAAAAAGGAGATTAAATAATGTTATTAGATATTATAATTCCTCAATATAAAGAAACTGAAGAAAAAATAACGCCACTTCTTGATTCTATTAACAATCAAAAAGATGTTGATTTTGATAATATAAAATTAACTATAGTTAATGATTATTCTGATGTAATTTTATCTAATGATTTTTTAAATAGTTTTCCTAATTTAGATATCAATTATATTAGAAATGATAAAAATACGGGTCCTGGTTTGGCTAGACAAAAAGGTATAGATAATACTAATTCAGATTATATTATGTTTTGTGATTCTGATGATGAATTATATGATGATAAAGCATTATTTGTTATTACTGAATTTATTAGTGATCATGAACCAAATTATTTAGTAACAAATATTGCAGTAGAAGGCATCAATAATACTTTAATAATAAAAAAAGGAAAAAAGACTTTTCCTTGGATGCATGGTAAGGTATTTAAAAGGAAATTTTTATTAGATAATGAAATAAGATTTTCACCTAATGTAAGACATTTAGAGGATTCATATTTTACTACATGCTTAGTTGGATCTATTAATCCAGATGAAATATGCTATTTGGATTTCACAACATATTTATGGAAAAGAAATCAAGAAAGCTTAACAAGAAAGAATAATAGTACTTATATGGTTGATACGTTTGATGATTTTTATAATTCACCAGTTTATACATATGAATTTTTAGTTAAGAAGAATAGTTATTTAAAATTTAGTTATTTAATAAGTTCTACATTAGGAATATTTATTGTTTTAAATTCAAATTTATTTGATAAAGAAGAATATAAATCAAAAAAAGAATTTTATATTAATAAATTAAAAGAATTTGTAAAAAAGAAAAAGAACATATTTGTTATATTTGGTAAGGATAAGGTAAATGAGCTTTATAAATATGAATATAATGAATTAAAAGAAAGAAATAATATTACTAAAGTTAATAAGAATTTAGAAGATTTTTATTTAGAATATTTAGAAATTGAATATAAGTATTAAATGAGTCAATTTATTGACTCATTTTTTAATATCTAAGTATATTTGATTTTTGCTTATATTAATGTTATAATATAAAATAGGTTTTTTCGTGGAAAGGAGTGAATATTCATGGATGATGAATTCAAGCAATATGGTAGAGAAACTAATAAAGCTATCTCTGAATTTCAAGAATTTCAAGCTGTAGAATATTACGCTCCACAAGAGTTTGCTACTCAAGATGAAGCAGCCACAAGTGCACCTGAAAGTTCTGTTGATTCAAGTGCTCAACAAAATAATAATTTAAATAATAACAATACAAATAATTCAAATGAAAATTTCGATAGTGATAAATATACTAATAAAGCTGATGGAGAAAAGAGTCCAGATATTAATGCTCAAAATGAAACAACTGTTAATGTGGATGGTTCTGGTGCGACAAACGCTGCAGGTGATTCAAGTTTAGCTGCTGCGGAAGAAGCTGGTGCGACTGCTTCATCAACAGTAGGTGCTTCATCAACTGTTGCTAGCTTAGCTGGTGGTATTACTGTAGTTGCTGCTGCGGCTGTTGCGGCTGTTGCTGTAGGTGGAAGTATCGCAAATAGAGCTCCTACACTTTTAAGTGAAACTTATGATTCAGGTACTAATTATTTAACATATGAATTTGATTTAGCTGAATTAACTGAAGGTACAGAATATAAGGTTCGTGTATCAAATGCTAGTTTTTCAGTTGAATACCCTATTTTAGGTGATGGTATTACTCGTCAACTAGTAACTGGCTTAACACCATATAGAAGATATGATGTTGATATTATTGGTGTTGCTGAAGAATTAGGTGATATAGTTTATTATTCACATCCTGTATATACTAATAAAGAGCCTAAGCCTAAGGCTGTATTTGATTTTGTTGCAGATTTTGATATGGAATTTGTAACATTTGATATTACATATGAAACTTTTATTTCAGATTTTTATCATACTGGATCAAATTCATATATGCAAATAACTATTGATGGTAATATGGTTGTTGATGACCATTATTTATTTGATGATAACTTCTTTAGAGGAAAAATTGAAGGATTAACTGATTTTGAATTCTTTGAGGCTGTTGCTTATACAACATATTATGATGAGGTAGTAGAAATTGGAAGGACTGGATATAGTCCTGAATATCCTCTAGAATATGAAGAAGCTAGAAAGCAACCTCATGAACCAGTTGCGAGTGTTGATTTCGTTGAGGATTTTGATCCTGCAGAAGATACATATAATGTTGATTATAATGTTAATATTACTGATAAATTTAAAACAGGTAGTGACTTCGTTGTAAAAGAATTAATTGAAAATGAAGTTGTTAAAGAAATTCCACTTGATAGCTTAACTTATAAAGGCTCATTCAAAAATATTTATAATGGAGCTAATATAGCTGTTATCGTATATTCTAAATATAATGGTGAAGAAGAATTAATCGTTATTGGCTCAGGTGAAAAAAAGGTTGAGCATCCTGAACCATTTAAGAATATGGAATTCAATCTATATGAAGGTGGATTCTATGTTGGTATGGAATATGCTGATTCAGAATCTCAAAAGGAATTTACATTAAAAATTGTTGAACATAAGAAAGATAACACTGATACTGAAATTACAGATTCATTCGTTGGTCGATGTGGCTATGAAGGTTCATTTGGAGATGATGTAACAATTTCAGATTTCAAATCATTTGATATTTCAGTATTATATAATGATAAGACTATTATCTCATATACAGTAGATAATAATTCAAGTGTTGAAATTGGCACTTTAGATGCTGATGAGGATGGAAATATATTAATACCTTATAATCTTAGTTTACCAAATGGTGCTGAATTTATTGAAGGTGGATTCAATTTTTCATTAGGTGGTCAGGAATATTCTAATATTTCTGAAACTAGTGGAAATATTAGAATATCTGAATTAACTTCAAATAAACTTGAGGGTGGCGAAGTACATATAACATATAAGATGCCTAATGGTGTTACAATTTCTACAGTTGTTTATATTGATGACATTGATATAGGTGCACAATTTAAAGCTGAATATTATGCACATGTTAATAGTTCATATGATACATTATATTTGAAATATGATGCTACACTAAATGATAAGCCTGTAAATTCATCATTAACTCCAACAATCATTGTAGATGGAGAAGAAGATAATCCAAGAAATATGAGTGGTGAATATTATAAATGTGGATTATCTACTGATCCAGAAACAGGAAAAACAGGTGTCAAATTTAAATTATCAATTCCTGGATATGAATCTGAAGAAACTTTCGTTGAAGTAGTAGAATATATTAATAATGAAGAATATAGCTCTGATTATGATTCTGATTTAGGTAAATATTCAGTTGATGATATTGAAAAACCAGTAAGTCAAAGTCAAAATGCTAAAGAGCGTTACATTAGATATTTTAAAACAACAAATGAAGATGGAACTGTAAATTATTATTTTAATCCAGAATTTGTTGATAATGCTACAGACAAGCATTTCTATAGAATTGAATATACTTACGAAGATGATGGAACAAAATATAGATATGGAGATTTTGTAAATACTCCTACATATGAATTATTAAATATTCCAGATAGAAATTATGATTTCAAATTTAGAGTATTCTTTAAATCTGATTCAGGTTTATATTATGATGGTAAGCTTGCTGATTCTCCACATGATGATGATACTTATAGATCATTAAAAGAAATTACTAATGAAAAAGTATTATATGATGATGCGATTGCTGTATTAGAAAATTCTATTTCAAAATCAAAAGATACAGTAATTAATTTTAAATTAGATTATAATAACTTAATATTTGATGAACCAATTGAAATTAATTATAAGGGTAATCAATATGAAATCCCTCTTAAGTATTCAACTGATTCATCAGTAGAAATTATTGATAATGAATATTATATTTATTCTGATGAAGCTGATGACTATAATTATAAGGTTTATGTATACAATAACAAAGGTGATTTAAGTTATGTTCATGTTGAATTTATAATTAATAATGTTTCATATAATTCCCCTGGTGCAGCAACAATTACTTATATGGCTGAACCTAAGACAGTATTAGATAGTTATGAAGGAATGAATTCTGCTGATTATAGAAAATTTACTACTAAAACAATTGGTCAATTTGAAGGATCTTATGATTTTGATAATGCCTCATTTGATTTATCAGATGGTTTGTATTATAATTCGGTTTCAATTAATAATTTGAATTTTGTTTCAAATGATTCTAATAGTGTAATTGAAGCGAGAGTATATTTTAAAGGAAATGAAATAGAAAGATATACTTTAAATCCTAATGAATCTGATTATTATCATTCATTTGATCCAGGCTATGCAGATTTAACAATTAAGTTCTATGAAATTAAGAAACAAGCAACTATAGATATTATAGATACTGATTCTTATGTACTAGAAAGTGACGCTAATATTGATTTAGTATGTAATGATGGTGAACCTGTATTTGTAAAAGATGTTTCTTTAAGAAAGATGGATGTAGTTAAAGATATTTCAGTTAGAATGGATGGCGTTTCATATTCTATAGCTGTTAATGAATTAAATAGTCAATATGATCCAACTAGTGAAGCTAACCAAGGACAAAATTATACATATTATACACAAGCATATGGATATGATAAAGATGGTAAGCCACTTGATGGCGCTTTAAGTGATATGGTTGAATATACTAGCGCGACTACAATTTCTTATGAAGCTATTAACGCGATTGAAAGAATTGATGTTCATGTTATATTTAACATGGGTAGTATTGAAAAAGTATGTCAAATTATTTCAATTGATAAGCCATCAATTGAAAATTACACATATGATGATTTAAATGATCAAATAAGATTACCATTCAATTTAAATACACCTGATGGTGTGACATTATCTCCTAGTAGTCATGTTATATATAAACAAGATGAAATTAGTGCATCAGATGGTTTAGTTGTAATTGATGAACTAGATTCTAATGTTGTTGATTTAAAATTTGATTATTCATATGTAAATAATGGAATAACTATTACAGTAAATAATTTATTAGTATCTAAAGAATTACATGGTGATTTAGATTTCACATATGATGTTTATTCAGCATTAGCCAATTCATCATATGGTAATTATTCAGTGAATCGAGATATAAGATATGATGTTGATAATGATGTAATTTATTATTATAGAGATGGTTCATATTATGATTCAGATGGTAATGAATATTCAGGAACTGAAACAAGTGCAACCTATGAACATACAATTTACTATATAAAAGGTAAGATTGTTGAAAAAATTGGCAAATATAGTTTTGATACAACATCATATACAGTAAATGTTAAAAAATCTGGTGGTAGTGTAGTAAATTCATCAACTGGTGAATTATATGATGAGGAGACAAACGTAGAAGCTAATGTACTACAAAATGAATTTAGCTTGAATGGTGAAAATATACCAGGTGTATATTTAACATTCTTACATACTGAATTAGGTCATACATATTCAAATTCCACAGTTACTGGATATGGTAAGTGTGAATTAGTATTTGATTTAGTAAACGCTGATGGAGTAGCTATTACTAAGACAATAGAATTTAGCGAACCAGCTCCAACAAGTGTTCCTGATTCTAGTGTATTTAGTTATGATAGAACAACAACTAATAATTCAGCAACTCTTAATTTAGATAATACTATTAATCTAAGTATTAATACTGGATTTGATTCTAGCTTATATCCAGATTATAAGTATAAGATATATTTAGAAAAGCAACTAGATTATGAAGATTCTATGGATAAAGAGTCTGTATATGAATCAGACTATGTTGATACACCAAGTATAAATATAATGAATTTAGAAAATACTAATTATGAAGTATATCTAGAAATATTCTATTTGCAAGATGGTATATATGTTCCTGTAACAACTACTAGAAGTAGTCGTATATCTTTAGGTAAGGCTAATAGCCCTATTGTTAATAAGAGTTGGAGCTATGATTCTACAGCACAAACATATACAAATATATACTATCTAGATACAAATTATATGAATCCTGATTATACAAATGGATCTAAATCATTAGTATTTAAATCATATAATATCGACTTGAGTAATACTTCAACTCAAACACTATCTGGCGTTGTTAGTGCGAAGGTTGAAGATCAAGATGGAATAATAAAGCTAAGCATTATTGGTAGAAACGACCCAGATAATGCTAGAGGTAATTTAGTTATTGAACAAGGTAATGATTCAATAGGTTACACAGAAGTAACTTATTCAATTTAGTTTGGAGGAAAAGGAAATGAAAAGTAAAAAGAAAAAAGGATTTACAATTGCTGAATTTGTTATTATTGGAGTGGTATTAATATCATTCTTAGTATTTTTAATTATCGAAATGGCTGCCCCAGCTTCATCTGTTGGTGAATGGGTAAAAGAAAATGTATGGGATACTGAAAAAGCAGGAAAGGATTTCATGTCTCATCTACCTGTATTAATGCAAAGCATTATTTATGTAGTAGTTATATATGCTGTATGTAAGCTTATAAGAATGATTTTCCATAAAACAATGGCTAAATCAAATAGAGCAAGAACTATCTTAACTTTACTTGATGGTTTAGTTAAATATGCTTGTGCTATCGCAATTATTATATTTATCTTACAAGCATTAGGTGTTAATTCAACAGCGATTTTCGCTTCAGTTGGTATTTTAACACTAGTTATAGGTTTAGGCTGTCAAAGCTTAATTGCCGATGTAGTAGCTGGTATGTTTATTGTATTTGAAAATGAATATAATGTTGGTGAAATCATCACAATAGGTGACTTTAGAGGTACAGTTACAGAAATTGGTATTCGTACAACTAAAATATTAGATTTAGCTGGTAATATTAAGATTATCAATAATTCTGATATTTCTAATGTTATTAACATGTCTAGAGAATTATCTTTAGCTGTTGTAGACTGTGAATTCCCATATGATGTACCTATCGAGGTTATTGAAGGATTATTAAAGGATAATTTTGAAAAATTTAAAGAAAAGATTCCTGCAATCGTAGAAGGACCATTCTATAAGGGTGTTTCTGGATATGGTGATTCAAATGTCGCTGTTAAAATTGTTGCTAAATGTTTAGAAGAAGATAGATACCAAGTTCAAAGAGATTTATTAAGAGAATATCGTATGGTATTTACTGAAGCTGGTATTGATTTATCATTCAATCAAGTTGTTATTCAAAATTACAAGCCAACTGAATTTAAAACTAGCAAGGCTAAGAAGGCAGAAGCTCAAGCTTTCGTAGATGAACAAAAAGATTTATCAAAGGATATGGATGCTCAAGAAAATTCATAATATTTGAGCATATAGTGTAAAGTATCAAAGAAGGAGGATATTATATGAGATTTCATGTTATACCTAATCTAAACGAATTAGATAAATATTTAGATGTATCTAAAAAATATGATTTTGGTTTTGAATATAATGAATTTTTCAAGCCTGAGATATTAGATAATAAAAAATTATTAAATGAAATTATTTCTAAATATAAATCATTAAATAGAAAAAATGATACTTTACATGGTGTATTCTTTGACATTGTTTTAGATTCTTGTGATTCTAAAATCAGAGATATATCAATTAAAAGAGTAGAATCATCATTAAAAATAGCAACTTTATTAAATGTTAATAAGGTAATATTCCATACAAATTATATTAATTTTATGGCTAAAAGTGATTTTTATGCCGATAACTGGGTTAAAAAGAATAAGGAAGTATATTTGAATTTACTTTCTAAATATCCTAATATAACTATTTATATTGAAAATATGTTTGATGAAAATCCTTATTTATTAAAAAGATTATTGAGTGAGGCTAATCATCCAAGATTAAGATGCTGTTTAGATTTTGCCCATGCGTCAATATCACCAACTCCAATTAATGTTTGGTTTAATGAATTAAAACCATTTATTAATCATATTCATATTAATGATAATGATAAAGTTAGAGATATGCATGAAGAAATTGGTAAAGGTATTTTAGATTTTGATTTAATCTTTAAATTAATAAATGAGATGGATAAGGATATTACTGTTTTAATTGAAATTAATGATTTAAACAAGGTATTAAATTCTTATAAATATATAAAGGAGAAGTTTAAATGCTAGATATTAAAAGAATCTTAGATTTAACAATCTCCATGTCATCTACAGAAGATGTAGATATCATATTAGAGCGTATCTTAGATGAATCTATGAATATTTCTAATTGTGACGCTGCGACATTATATATTGTTAAGGATAATAGATTAAATTTTTATATTACAAGAAATAAAACATTAGGTGTTTCCCAAGGTGGAAAAAAAGAAAAATTAAACCTTCCTCCACTTGATATAACTAAAGAATCCGTAGCTGGATATGTAGCTATAACAAAAAAACCATTAAACATTTCTAATGTTTATGAGGATGATTTAGGATTTTCTGGTCCTAAAAAATATGATGCTATAACAGGATATAAAACTATATCAATGCTAGTAGTTCCTTTAATTGATAGAGAAAATAATGTTATAGGTGTTATGCAATTATTAAATGCTATAGATGATAAGAATAACGTTATAGCATTTGATAAGAATCTTGAGGATGTTATATTTGCACTAGCATCTGAATCTGGTATATTACTTTCTAATAGAGAATTATATCAAAACATCAAAGATTTACTTGATTCATTCGTAGAAGCAATGGTTAAAGCAATTGAATCAAGAACACCATATAATGCATATCATACAATGAATGTTGCTAAATTATGTGGTGAATTTGTAGATTATTTAAATAATAATGGTTATGAAATATCAAATGATGATAAGGATGAATTAGTCCTAGCAGCTATGTTACATGATATTGGTAAAATAATTACTCCACTAAATGTATTAAATAAAGCTACTCGTTTTGAGGGTAAGCTTGAAATAATGAAGATTAGATGGAATTTAATTAAATCTGAGCTTAATGTTTTAAGATTAGAAAATAAAATATCTAAAGAAGAATATGATAATGAAATAGAATTTTTAGATAAAGCAATTGAATTTGTTATTAAATTAGATTCTATGGGATTTGTTAGTGAAGAAGATAGAGTATTCATTCAAACTTTATTTGATAAGAAATATGAAACTTCATTTGGTGTATTAAAAATAATCGAAGATGATGAAAAAGATGATGCTTTAATTATTAAAGGTACACTAACACCTATAGAAAGATTAGAAATAGAAAAGCATGTAGTTTATACTTCAAGAATTCTTGAAGGTATTAAATTTGGTAAAAAATATTCTCATGTTAAATTTATTGCAGGATCACACCATGAATATTTAAATGGTACTGGCTATCCTAATAAATTAAGTGATAAAGATATTCCAATTTTAGTAAGAATTATAACTATATGTGATATTTATGATTCTTTAACTTCAACTGATAGACCATATAAAAAGCCAATTCCAAAGCCAATCGCTTGTAAGATATTAACTGAGATGGTAGGAGAAGGTAAATTAGATGGTGTTTTAGTTGAAAAATATAAAGAATTTGTCTTATCTGAAGACCAAAAAAATTAGTTATTGAATACTATAAACAATAGTGTTATAATAAGGTAAATTAAATTTAGAGGTAGCAATGTAAATGAGTAGTATGTGAAGAAGGCATTCTATGAAGCAT
This sequence comes from uncultured Caryophanales bacterium, assembly GCA_946407635.1. Taxonomy (GTDB): domain Bacteria; phylum Bacillota_I; class Bacilli_A; order Acholeplasmatales; family Anaeroplasmataceae; genus Anaeroplasma. The sequence continues at coordinate 6,025 of CAMJOZ010000028.1, read as the reverse complement.
ATGAAAGGTAATCATTGCCGAATAGGTTAAATAGGCATATTTAATCTATGGGGATATAGGAAATACTTATATCACTCCTACAATATTGTAGAGGCGCTAAAAAATATTTAATTAACGTTATTAAAGGGTGCCTAGCATCCTTTTATTTTTTGAGGAGGTAATTATGATTGATTTTAGAAGTTTAAAAGAAAAATATGGTACACCACTTTATATTTTTGATGCGAATCATATTAAGAATAATATTAGTAATTATTTAAATCATTTCAAATCAAATCAATTTAAAACAGAAGTATTATATGCTTCAAAAGCTTTTTCTGTAAAAGAAATATATAGAATTGCTAAAAATATGAATTTAAGCTTAGATTGTGTTTCTTTAGGTGAAATGTACACTGCTAAGGCTGTTGATTTTGATTTTAGTAAAATATATTTACATGGAAATAATAAGAGCATTGAAGAATTAGAATTTGCTTTAAATAATAATATTGGTTATATTGTTGTTGATAATTTAATGGAATTAGAAGTATTAAATGATTTGTGTAATAAATTAAAGAAAACTCAAAACATTTTAATTAGAGTAAATGTTGGAGTTTCAGCACATACACATAAATTTATAGTTACAGCTCACGTTGATTCTAAATTTGGTGTTATGTATGATTCAGAAGATTTTAGAAAAATGATGGATATTGTCAACAAATCAAAATATATTAATTTTAGTGGATTCCATTCTCATATTGGATCACAAATATTTGATTTAGAAGCTTTTAGAGCAGCACTTGTTAAATTAATTGGATATGCTAAAGATTATAATTATCCTCTAGTATTAAATATTGGTGGTGGATTTGGTGTTCATTATACTGATGAAGATAAACCAATTCCATTTGATGTTGTTTCTAAAACATTAATTAATACATGTGAAGAAGAAATTAATAAAGCAAATATTAAAATTGAAAAATTATGTATTGAACCAGGTAGAAGTATAGTAGCTGAGGCTGGTTATACTTTATATACTATCGGCTATACTAAAAAGACACCTAATAAAGAATATTATTTCATTGATGGTGGTATGACTGATAATATTAGACCAGCTTTATATCAAGCAAAATATGATTGTGATATTGTTGGAAAAGAAAATGATATTAAAAATCATAAAGTTACAATAGCTGGTAAATGTTGTGAATCTGGTGATTTAATTATTGAAGATTATAATTTACCAGAAGCTAAAACAGGTGATTTGTTAGTTACATATACAACAGGAGCTTATGGGTATTCAATGAGTAGTAATTATAATAAAGCATTGACTCCAGCTGTTGTTTTTGTTGAAGATGGTAAAGATAAATTAGTTGTTAAAAGAATGACTTATGAAGAATTAATAGAAAGAGAAATTTAGGAGGAATAAATATGTTAAAAGGAAGTATTGTAGCACTAGTTACACCATTTAACGCTGATGGTAGTGTTAATTATGATGAGCTAGGAAAATTAATTGATTATCATTGTGATAATAATACTGGTGGTATTGTTATTTTAGGTACAACTGGTGAAGCATCAACTATATCTTTTGCTGAGGAAGAAGAAATTGTTAAATTCTCAGTTAAAAGATGTAATCATAGAATACCTTTAATTGTAGGTTCAGGATCTAATGAAACTGAAAAGGCAATTAATTATTCTAAAAAATATAGTGAATTAGGTGCAGATTATGTTTTAGTAATTACACCATATTATAATAAAACTAATGAAAGTGGATTAATTAAGCATTTTGAAGCTGTAGCTAATGCATCTAAATGTCCTGTAATTATGTATAATGTACCAGGAAGAACTGGTATGAGTATGTCAATTCATGCACTTGAAGTATTATCAAAACATCCTAATATTTATGGTATTAAGGAAGCTTCAGGAAATATTAGCTATAGTGCTAAGGTTTCAAGAATATTAAGTAAAGATTTCCATATGTTCTCAGGTAATGATGATATTATTGTTCCTATGATGAGTATTGGAGCTGAAGGTGTTATCTCAGTTTTAGCTAATATAGCACCAAAACAAACAGCAAAGATTTGTGAATTATGTGAAAAAGGTAATTATGTTGAAGCTAACAAAATTCAAAAGGATTTATTACCAGTAATCAATGATTTATTTATTGAAGTAAATCCAATTCCTGTTAAAGAAGCAATGAATCATTTAGGATTTAATGTTGGTGGTTATAGAGCGCCTCTTGATTATATGGCTGATAATAATAGAGAAAAATTATTTAGTGATCTAGATTCTAATAAGGAGATTATATTCTAATGAAGGCTGTAATTGTTGGATATGGCGCAATGGGTAAAATCTTAGCTGAAATGCTAGGTAATGATTTAGCTGATGTTGTTGCTATAGAATGTGAAAATAAAAAATTAGATGATGTAAAAGTACCTTTTGATGTAATTATTGATTTTTCTAATCCAGCTAATTTAGATATGATCATTGATTATGTTAAGAAAACTAAAAAGCCAGTTGTTTTCGCAACAACAGGCTATACAGAAGAACAAAACAATAAGATTAAAGAATTATCTAAGGTTGCTCCAGTATTAAAGAGTGCAAACTTTAGCTTAGGTGTTATTGTTTTAAATAGATTAGTTAAGGAAGTTACTCCACTTTTAGAAGGTTATGATATTGAAGTAATTGAAGCACATCATAATAAGAAAAAAGATGCTCCATCAGGAACAGCTAAAATGTTCTTAAAGTCTATTGTTGATGCAACAGGATATAATGTTAATGAAGGTAGATCAGGCATTTGTCCTAGAACTAAAAATGAAGTTGGTGTTTCAGCAATTAGAGGTGGAACTATAGTTGGTGAGCATGAAGTTATGTATTGTGGTGAAGATGAAGTAATCACTTTAAAACATTCAGCTTATTCTAAAAAAATCTTCGCAAATGGTGCTATTAAGGCAGCAAAATGGTTATGTGATAAAGGCGCTGGTCTTTATGACATGGAAGATGTTTTATTTGGTAATAAGTAATAATATTTGAAAAATATTATAAAATAAGATAAAATAAATTAGAAATAATTTAATTTAAATTAATTACCTTGCCTCTTAGATAATTCGTTGAGGGTAATTTAATTATTTTATAATAAAATTATATCCAATATCGGATCTAGGTAATAGGTCCGATTTTTTGTTATAGAAAGGATATGATTTATATGAAGAAGTATATTTTATCTTTGATAATATTTATATTTGGTATTTTCTTTTTAGCATCATGTGATAAAAAGTCAAATAGTACAGCTCCAACTGATGATTCTCAAACGCAACCATCAAAAGATGACGATGAAGATAAACCAAATGATGATGATTCAGGACATACAACACCTCAAGTAGATGTTTATTTTGATGTTATATTCAATTCAAATGGTGGTTCAAGTATTGAAAATCAACGAATCAAATCAGGTGGTAAGGTTAATAGACCTGAAAATCCCTTAAAAAAAGGATATGAATTTGATGGTTGGTATTATAAAGGTGAAAAATGGAATTTCACTGATTCTGTAGTAACTGAAAATATTACTTTTGAGGCAAGTTGGATAGAACCTAGAGGATTGTCAGATTTAATATACAGAATTGATGAAAATAATGACTATATTGTAACTGGTGTTAAGAATCTTAATATAAAAAATATTATTGTTCCTGATATAGTAATTGAAATTTCTGCTGGTGCATTCGCAAATTGTAGTTCATTGGAAAGTATAACAATCCCAAATAGTATCACAAGTATAGGTCTTGATCCATTCGCAAATTGCTATTCATTAACAAATGTATATTATGATGGAACAATAGAAGATTGGTGTAATATTTCATTTAAAGATGTTCTTTCAAATCCGATGGCTACTGCACAAAATTTCTATATATTAGATAAAAATGGAAATATAAAATATAATGGAAAGAATTATAAATTATTAACTGAATTAGAAATACCATCAACAATAAAATCAATAGGAAATTATCAATTTTTAGGATTTGATGATTTAATAAGTGTAATAATTGGTAATGGAGTAACAACTATTGGAGAAAAAGCCTTTATTTGTTATTCTTTAGTAAATATAACAATTGGTAAAAATGTTACAAGTATAGCAGAACAAGCATTTGATGGTGAATATTCATTAACAAATGTATATTATGATGGAACAATAGAAGATTGGTGTAATTATAAATTTAATACTAGTGGTCAAACTCCAATGGATTATGAAACAAATTTTTATATATTAGATGATAATGGAGATATAGAATATAATGGTAAGAATTATAAATTATTAACAGAATTAGTGATACCATCAACAGTTACGTTAATAGGTAGTTTTCAATTCTTTGGATTTAGTAATTTAATAAATGTAACAATACCAAATAGTGTCATAAGTATAGGAATCGCTGCATTCTATTATTGTAGTTCATTAAAAAGTATAGTAATACCAAATAGTGTCACAAGTATAGGAGGTAATGCATTCGCAAATTGTAGTTCAATGGAAAGTATAACAATTCCAAATAGTATCACAAGTATAGACATTGGTCCATTTGCAAGTTGTAGTTCATTAGATAATGTATATTATGATGGGACAATAGAATCTTGGTGTAATATTTCATTTAATGATGTCGGTTCAAATCCAATGGATGCTGCACAAAATTTCTATATATTAGATAAAAATGGAGATATAGAATATAATGGTAAGAATTATAAATTGTTAACAGAATTAATAATACCATCAATAGTTACATCAATAGGTAATTCTCAATTCAATGGATTTGGTAATTTAACAAATGTAACAATACCAAATAGTGTTACAACTATTGGAAAAGGTGCATTCGAAGGTTGTAGTTCATTAGAAAGCATAACAATACCAAATAGTATCACAAGTATCAGAGATAGTACATTCGATGGTTGTAGTTCATTAGAAAGTATTACAATACCAAATAGTGTTACAAGTATAGGAAGAGAAGCGTTCTATCGTTGTTCCTCATTAGAAAATGTAATAATTGGGAATAGCGTTTTAAGTATAGGAACTGATGCATTCAGAGAATGCAGTTCATTAGAAAGCATAACAATACCAAATAGTGTCACAACCATTGGAAGTTATGCATTCTATTATTGTAGTTTATTAAAAAGTATAGTAATACCAAATAGTGTCACAAATATAGGAAGTTATGCATTAAATTATTGTAGTTCATTAAAAAATGTATATTTTCTAGGCAATCAAGAAGAATTCAATTCGATAATTATTTCAAATGATATTTCATATTTGACTGACGCAACTATATATTATTATTCAGAAAATGAACCTCAAGAAACAGGTAATTATTGGCATTATGTTGATGGCGTTGTAACGATTTGGAATTAATATAATTTGACAAAATTGATGATGAAATATCTATAGCTTCTAATGCTATAAAAGATTAATAAAAAATAATAAAATCAATCATAAAAAAGACAATTATTGATATTTGTATAATGTGTGCGCACAAAAAATACAATTGTCCGTAAAAAATATAAATTTATGATTGATTTTTTATTTTAATAATATTATAATAGTAGCAAATTTTTATTTTAGAGGGGTAGATTAAAATGAAAAAGTATAATGTTGGTATTTTAGGTGCTACTGGCGCAGTTGGTAGAGAAATGTTAAATATCTTAAAGGAAAGAAATTTCCCTATTAATGAATTAAGATTATTAGCATCTCAAAGAAGCGTTGGTAAGAAGATAGATTATAATGGTAAAGAAGTTGTAGTTCAATTAGCTGAAAAGGGTGCATTCAAGGGTCTTGATATTGTTTTAGGTGCTGCATCTAACGCAATTGCTAAAGAATTCAAGGATGACATCGTAGCTTCAGGTGCTGTATTTATTGATAACTCAAGTGCATTCAGAATGGATCCAGAGATTCCTCTAGTTGTACCTGAGATTAACCCTGAAGATATTTTAAAGAATAAAGGTGTTATTTCAAACCCTAACTGTTCAACTATTATTACATTAATGGCTGTTAAGGGTATTAATAAATTATCAAAGATTACTG
>CAMJOZ010000027.1 GCA_946407635.1 uncultured Caryophanales bacterium | reverse complement strand
CTTCAACAACTACTACCTTTTTACCTTCAGGTACGATACCTTCGATTTGATTTCCACGACCATGATCTTTAGCTCCACCTCTAACATAACCCATAGGTAAGCCTAGGATTTCAGCAACCATTGCAGCGTGAGCAATACCAGCAGTTGATGTTCCTTCGATAACTTCAACATCTGGATAATATTTTTTAATAGTATCAGCTAAACCATTTTCAACTACTTTTCTTACTTCAGGATAAGATAAAGTTAATCTATTATCACAATAAATTGGTGATTTAATTCCTGAAGCCCAAGTAAATGGATCATTAGGCTTTAAGAATACAGCCTTTATTTTTAATAAATTCTTCGCAACCTCAATTGCTAATTCCTTTTCATTCATATTAACAAAACTCCTTTACACATTGTTTATAAGCCGCTACAGGATCAGTAGCCTTAGTAATACTTCTTCCTACAACTATATATGAAGAACCTAATTCTTTAGCATATGCTGGTGTAGCAACTCTCTTTTGATCATCCTTTGAATCTCCAGCAAGTCTAATTCCTGGTGTTACAGACATAAACCCAATTTCTTTAATAATTGAAGCTTCAAGCGCACTACAAACAACACCATCTAAACCAGCTTCTTTAGCATTTAATGCATATTTTCTTACAACATCGGCAGATGTTTTATTACTATCGATTAATAATTCATTATGTAATACATCATCATTAATTGATGTTAAAACAGTAACTGCAATTAATTTAGTCTTCTTACCAGTTTCAGTCATATTTAGGCCTTCTCTGGCAGCCTTCATCATTTCAATACCACCTTCGGCGTGAACATTAGTGATATCAACACCTAATGAACCTAACTTTTCCATAGCTGCTTTAACTGTATTAGGAATATCATGAGCCTTTAAATCTAAGAAAATCTTAAAACCTTGTTTTTTTAATTCTCTAACTAATTCAGGTCCTTCCTTAAAATACATTTCCATACCAATCTTAAGATATGGATTCATACCCTTAAATGGTTTTAAGAATTCATATAATTCTTCTTTTGACTTAAAGTCACATGCAATAATTACATCTCTTTCCATATTAATTAGCCTTTCCAATAATATCTTCTAAATTTTCAATGTGATATTCTTCCATTACCTTAGGTAAATCTTCAATGATTTTCTTACAAGCAAGTGGATGAATTAAATTTTCAGCACCAATCATAACTAGACTCGCACCTGCATACATCATTTCTAATACCTCATAAGCATTAGTTACACCACCCATGCCAATAACTGGAATATTAACATTATGAGAAACTTCATAAACCATTCTTAAGGCAACAGGGAAAATACCAGGGCCAGAATAACCACCCTTTTTAACAGCTATAATAGGTTGGCCTGTTCTAAGTGATATTCTCATACCTACAAGTGTATTAATTAGACTTATCGCATCCGCACCTGCAGATTCAACAGCCTTAGCCATTTTAACTATATCGGTTACATTTGGACTTAATTTAACAATTAGAGGCTTTTTACAAACCTTTCTAACCTTGGTTACTAATTGGTATGCAGTATCTGGATCAACACCAAATGCCATACCACCTTCACTAACATTTGGACATGATATATTTAATTCAATTGCGAATACCTTATCACAATTATTAAATTTCTTAACTGTTTCGACATATTCATTAAATGAATGTCCACCAACATTAGCAATTATTTGATCTTTATATACCTTATCAAGCTTTACTAGCTCTTCAGATATAACCTTATCTACACCTGGATTTTGAAGTCCTATTGAATTTATTAAGCCAGCAGGACATTCAGCTATTCTTGGTAATGGATTACCATATCTAGGTGTTAAAGTTGTTCCTTTAGTAGAAATTGATCCTAATATATTTATATCATATAAATCAGCAAATTCATAACCAAATCCAAAGCATCCTGAGGCAGGAACAATCGGATTTTTGAATGTTTTACCTAAAAATTTAACTTCTAAGCTCATTAAAATTCCACCTCGCTTGCCTTAAATACTGGTCCTTCTTTACAAACTCTCTTAGGACCATTAGATGTTTTAATTGAACAGCCCATACAAGCACCAAATCCACAACCCATTCTTGCTTCTAGTGATACTTCACCATTAGGATATTCCTTAGCTAGATTTTTTAACATAATATATGGACCACATGCATAATAATATTCCATATTTATATTATCATGCTTAATAAGTTCAATTACATTACCTTTAAATCCTAATGAACCATCATCAGTACAAATATGTAAATCTGTTTTTTCTTTAAATTCATCTAATATTACAATATCATCCTTACTTCTCGCACCATATACTAATATAGGTTTAATATTATGCTCATTATATAAGCTTATTACCTTTGAAAATGGTGCAATACCTATACCTCCAGCAACTAGTACTGGAGTTATATTATAATTTAAATTAAATCCATTTCCTAAGCCTACCAAGCAATTTAGCTTATGACCAATTTGTAAAGATGCCATATCTTTTGTTCCAAGACCTAAAACTTTAAATAAAATATCAAGATGATCTCCTTCAAAATTATTTACAGAAATTGGTCTTCTTAAATAGTGAGAAGGAAGAGTTATGTTAATGAACTCTCCAGAATTTTTAACTTCACTTATATCTCCTTTAAGTCTCATAAAATAAATATCTTTTGAGACTTTTTTATTTTCAATTATTTCTAACTCTACTTCTCTCATAAATTACTCCTTATCTATTACAGAAATACCCATTGTTATTTCTTCTAATACATCTAATAATACCTTAACTGTATCTAAGCATGTAAATACTGTAACATTATTATCAATAGCAGTTCTTCTTATAATTCTACCATCAATGTTTTGATTTACACCTTCAGTTGAAGTATTTATAACATATGTTACATAACCTTTTCTAATTGAATCAAGAATTTCTTCAGAGCCTTCTGAAATCTTCTTCTTAGCACGAGTCTTTATACCATTCTTCTTTAAGAATTTAGCTGTACCTGAAGTTGCTTCAATATTAAATCCTAATTTATAGAATCTCTTAATTAATGGTAAAGCAGCTTCCTTATCATTATCAGCTATAGTTGCAAAAATTGTACCATAATTAGCAACTCTTGTATTTGATGCTTTAAGTGACTTATATAAAGCTCTATTTAATGAATAATCATAACCGATTGCTTCACCTGTAGATTTCATCTCTGGTGATAAAACAACATCAAGTCCAGTTAATTTAGTGAATGAGAATGTTGGTGTTTTAACATACCATCTCTTACGCTTTGGAGCAAGTCCAACATATCCTAAATCTTTTAATTTAGCACCTAACATAACTTTAGTTGCGATATTAGCAATAGGTGTATCAGTTGATTTAGCTAAGAATGGAACTGTTCTTGATGATCTTGGGTTTACTTCAATTATTGATACATTATTATTCTTATCAACAATAAATTGAATATTGAATAAACCAATCATATTAAGTCTTAAACCAATCTTATTTGTATATTCAACTATAGTATTAATTGCATCCTGATTTAATGAATATGGTGGATAAACACTCATTGAATCTCCTGAGTGAACACCAGTTCTTTCAATGTGCTCCATAATACCAGGGATAAATACGTCATCACCATCACAGATAGCATCTACTTCACATTCTTGACCCATAACATATTTATCAACTAATATAGGGTGTTCATTATCGAAAGCAACTGCTTCTTTAACCTTTGCCTTTAGAACCTTTTCATCATATACGATGTGCATCATTCTACCACCAAGTACGAATGATGGTCTAACTAATACTGGATATCCAATTTCATTTGCAGCCTTAACTGCTTCTTCAACAGAGAATACACCATAGCCCTTTGGCATTGGAATATTGATTTCATTCATAGCTTCTTCAAATAACTTTCTATCTTCAGCAACATCAATATCTTTAGCTTGAGTACCGAAAATCTTAACATTTTGAGCAGCTAGCTTATCAGCTAAGTTAATAGCTGTTTGTCCACCTAAAGCAACAACTACACCTTCAGGCTCTTCATGATCAATAACATTCATAACATCTTCAAATGTTAATGGTTCAAAATAAAGCTTGTCTGAAACTGTATAATCTGTAGAAACTGTTTCAGGGTTACAGTTAATTATGATTGCCTCATATCCAGCTTCTTGGATACCCCAGATAGCATGAACTGTTGTATAGTCAAATTCAACACCTTGACCAATTCTAATTGGACCTGAGCCTAATACAACGATTTTCTTTCTATTTGAAACAATTGATTCATTTTCGTGCTCGTAAGTTGAATATAAATATGGAACTTCACTATCATATTCAGCTGCACATGTATCTACCTTTTTATATACTGGATAAATATTGTTTTCTTTTCTAATCTTATAGATATCTACATATGATTTTTTCCAGCATCTTGCAATATATGAATCAGAGAATCCCATTCTCTTAGCTTCATATAATACTTCAATATTATTAGGATTATTCTTAATCTTATTTTCCATTTCAACAATATTAAATAAATTTCTTAAGAATAATCTATCTATTTTTGTGATGTCATATAAATCATCAATGTCAGCACCTTTTCTTAATGCTTCACAGATACCATATACTCTTTCATCATTTTCAAGTTTAATAAAATCAAATAATTCATCTAAAGTTTTATCTTTTAGTGATTGTAATTCTAAATGATCAACCTTGTTTTCTAATGATCTAATTGATTTTAATAATGATTCTTCGATTGTTCTACCGATACTCATTACTTCACCAGTAGCCTTCATTTGAGTTGAAAGCTTACGATTAGCATCTTGGAACTTATCAAATGGGAATCTTGGGAACTTACATACAACATAGTCGATTGTTGGTTCAAATGAAGCAACTGTCGCAGCAATTTTAATTTCATCAAGTGTTAAACCAACTGCAATCTTAGATGATACTCTAGCAATAGGGAATCCTGATGCTTTAGAAGCTAAAGCTGATGATCTTGAAACTCTTGGGTTTACTTCAATTAGATAATACTTGAATGAATATGGATCAAGTGCAAATTGAATATTACATCCACCTTCAAGGTCTAATGCTCTCATTAATTTAACTGCAGATTCTTTTAGCATTGAATATTCTTTTAATGTTAAAGTTTGAACTGGAGCTAAAACGATAGAATCTCCTGTATGTACACCAACTGGATCAATATTTTCCATTGAACAAATAGCGATTACTGTATCGTTTTTATCTCTCATCATTTCAAATTCAATTTCTTTATAGCCCTTAATTGATTTTTCAACTAATACTTGAGAAACTGGAGATAATTTTAAAGCATTCTTTGCAAGTGGAATTAATTCTTCATCATTATCAGCGAATCCACCACCAGTACCACCTAATGTGAATGCTGGTCTTAAAATAACAGGGAAGCCGATATCATGAGCTGCCTTAATTATTTCATCTAAATTATTAGCAATTTCAGATTCAATAACTGGCTCACCAACACTAATACATAATTCTTTGAATAATTCTCTATCCTCGGCCTTATCAATAGTGTCTGCTTTAATACCTAATAATTCAACACCACATTCATCTAATACACCTTTTCTAGCTAATTGCATACCTAGATTTAAACCAGTTTGACCACCCATAGATGCGATTAATCCATCTGGACGCTCATATCTAATTATTTTAGCAACATTCTCTAAATCTAGTGGTTCCATATAAATCTTATCAGCAATATTTGGGTCTGTCATGATAGTTGCAGGATTTGAGTTAACTAAAATAACTTCATATCCTTCTTCTTTTAAAGATAAACAAGCTTGAGTACCTGCATAATCGAATTCAGCCGCTTGACCAATAACGATAGGACCAGAACCAATAACCATTATTTTCTTAATATCTGTACGCTTAGGCATTTTTCTTACCTCCTAATAGTTTAACAAATCTCTTGAATACATAATCCTCATCATCAGATGGTGTTGGATTATATTGAATAGCAATAACCTTATTCTTTAAATCCTCAACGCCAACAATAATATCATCTAAAACATTTTGATGAGTTGGTTTTAAATCAGTCTTAGTTAATGATTCAGCTTCAACTGCATATTGATCATTTTGACTTGTTATTTCTATTTTCTTAGTCTTTAAATTTCTTACAGGAATATTACATCCATTATGGCCTACTTTTTGTTTATATAATTTAGCACCATAAGCTAATTCAATTATTTCTTGACCTAAGCCAACACCTAATATAGGCATCTTTCCTTTTAAAGTATTGATTGTTTCAATAACATTATCAATATCATATGGATTAGATGGACCATCTGATATAAATAATCCATTAGGCTTATATTTGTTGATTAATTCAATTGATGCATTATAAGGTACTACAACTACATTGCATCCTAAATCCTTAAGCATCTTAATTTGACTCTTCTTTAAACCTAAATCAATACAACAAACAGTATATTTATAATTTAAAGTTCTTGAATACCAAACCTTCTTAGTTGATATTTTAGCAACAATATCTTTAGATACATTAAATTCTTTAATCTTCTTTAAACATTCATCAAGTGGAGTATCTATATTAGCAATCATAGCTCTCATAGCACCTTCATTTTTGATGATTCTAGTTATTTCTCTTGTATCTAATCCCATAATTCCAGGAACACCATTCTCATCCATCTTTTCAGACAATTCATGAGTATATCTGAAGTTTGATGGATATTTACTATATTCTCTTACTACTAATCCTGATATAGTTAATTGATTAGATTCATAATCCTCATCAGTTAAACCGTAGCTACCAATTACAGGATATGTCATAACCATAATATATTCTAAATTTGATGGATCAGAGAATGCTTCTTGATAACCTACAACTGAAGTATTATAGATTATTTCAGCAACTCTTTCAGTATCTGAACCAAAACCAACACCAGCAAATTCTTTTCCGTTTTCTAATACAAGTTTTTTATTATTCATTGTTATCTCCTAAATTATTGTATACTATTATTCCATTAACCATTGTTAATTGATTAAAGCCATATAAATTTCTTCCAATAAATGGACTATTTTTACTCTTAGATTTTATTTCACTATAAGAATAAGTATGTCTATTATCTATATCTAATACAGCAATATCTGCGATACTTCCTTCTTCAAAATCTCTTTTTGGTAAATCAAATATCTTAATAGCATTAAATGACATTAAATTTAAAAATTCATCTAATGAAATAATATTTGTTTTAACAAATTCTGTATAAATAAGAGGGAATGATGTTTCAATACCTATTATTCCATTTGGAGCCTTTAAAAATTCTAATGCTTTTTCTTCTTCAGTATGAGGTGCATGATCTGTCGCTATCAAATCACATGTACCATCCTTCAAAGCTTCAATGCAAGCTAATCTATCTTCTTCACTTCTTAGAGGAGGATTCATTTTATAATTTGGATTTAAATTAACTATGTTTTTATTTAAAACCAAATGATGTGGAGCTATCTCACATGTAATATTTTTATATCCTTCTTTTTTAGCTTGTCTAACTAAATCAATTGATTTTTTAGTTGATAAATGGCAGAAATGATATCTACAGCCTATCTTTTTAGCCAATTCAATTTCACGCTCAACTGCGATTATTTCACCTTCTGGCTCTTTAGTTTTTAAATATTTAAAATCTTCAGAATGTGATGCTATAACTAAATTATATTTTTTAGCTTTTTCCATTTGGATTTTTAAAATATCTAAATTATTTACACCATTTCCATCATCTGAAATAGCTTTAACTAAATCATGAAATTCATCAACCTTAGAAGGCTCTTTACCTAACTCACCAATTGTGATTGTTCCATAAGGATAACAATTAATTAAAGCATCCTTCTTGATTATATTTAGCTCATTTATAACATTTTCTCTATTATCGGGAGCTGGATTTAAATTAGGCATTGGCATACATGTTGTAATACCACCCTTAGCAGATGCTAAAGTACCAGTTTTAATAGTTTCTTTCTTTTCAAAACCTGGCTCCCTAAAATGAACATGAGGATCAACACCACCAGGAACAACAAGCATACCTTTAACATCAATTATTTCAGCTTCGTCACATGTTATGTTTGGAGCTTTCTTTTTAATTATTTTTCCATCAACTAATATATCTTTATATACTAATTTATTATTTTCAATTACTCTTCCATTTTTTATTAAAATCATTATAGATTACCATCCAAACTATCAGATATAACAGCCATTCTAATATAAACACCATTAGTCATTTGTTTATATATTCTACTCTTTGGACATTCAGCAACCTCACTTGCTATTTCAACACCACGATTAATTGGGGCAGGATGCATAATGATTGCATTCTCCTTCATCTTTTCCATTCTTTCTACTGTCATACCATAACGCTTATGATATTCTTCTACTGATATTTTCATCTTTTCTTGATGACGTTCAAATTGAACTCTTAATAGCATAATGATATCCATTTTTTCAATAGCTTCATCAAGTGGTAAATATGGAGCACTATGATCATTAAATTCTTCAGGGCCGGAAATATATACTTCCATACCTAAGCGTTCCATTATTTCAATATTTGTATGAGCAACTCTTGAGTGAGATATATCACCAACTATACAACATTTTAATCCTTCAAATTTTTGGAATTCCTCATGAATAGTCATTAAATCTAATAATGATTGAGTTGGGTGATTTGCTTTACCGTCTCCACCATTAAAAATAGGAATTTTAATTGTTTCTAATTCTTTAAAGTATTCATCCTTTGAATGTCTAATTACAACACCATCAACACCTAATGCTTCAAATGTTCTAACTGTATCATATAATGATTCACCTTTAGCGATTGATGATAATTGTGTATCAAAATCAACAACCTTAATACCTAAATTCATTAAAGCACATTGGAATGAATATTGTGTTCTAGTTGAATTTTCAAAGAACAATGTAGCAATCTTCTTATCAGGATATTGAATTCTAAATCCTCTTTTTAATTTTTCAGCATACTTGATTAATTCTAAAATCTTTTCTGTTGATAAATCCCTTAATGTTAATAATCCTCTCATACTCTACCTCTTTTTATATTTTGGCTCAAAAAAAATAGTTTCCTAATCAAAAAGACTAGAAAACTAGTAAATACATAATAAAAAATAACTTAATAATTACATAAATGTTAGTCTTGTTAGCCTCTCTGGACTATCTTAAAGCTTCATCCCCATTATATTATCATAAGATAATAAGATAATCAAGAATAAAACCCTATTAAAATAATTATTTTTTAAGATTATAAATCTTAATAATCGAAATAGATTACACTATCATCTATACTAGTATTTATTTCATCAAAGTAATCTAAATCTAATTCTAAATCATTATTTTTAATACCTATAACATATGAATCCATCATCTTATAATATTTAGCAATTCCAATTAAAATATTAGAATCAGCTTTAACTTGTATTTTATCATATGGATATTTTTTATAAATATCTTTGGCTAAATTTTTAAATATGGCTGATACTGTATCCTTATCTTTATAAATATTTATCAATTTAGAATTATCTACTTCCTGTTTAAAATCCAGTGCAAAGTTAAACAATTCTTCTATTCCATATGAATATGGTATTGTAATTAATTCAATATTTTTAGTATTTATAATATTCTTTAAATCATCATTTAAATTATCAAATGTAATAATAAATAAATTAGGAATATCATATTTTAATAAAAATTTAATGTCATCATTAAAGCCAACATATATTATTTTATCGACACTATCTTTTAAATTATTTAAATAATATTTAATTATAATATCAAAACAATCTATTCTCATAAAAACACCTTAAATTTAGTATACCACTAAACGACTAAATTAGATATGTTTTTTAATATTAATATTAAAAAAAGATGCCTTGGCATCTTCTTTTAATCATATACAGTTCCTATTTTTCTCATCAATGCTTCAAATTCTAATTTAGGAAGTGGTTTACTATATAAAAAGCCTTGAGCATTTTTACAACCTAATCTTAATAAAAATTCTGCTTGTTCAGTATTTTCTACGCCTTCACAGATAACATCTATATTTAATCTTTTAGCCATATCAATAATTGAACCAATTATTATTTCATCAGAATTATTTAATATATCTCTATTAATAAATGATCTATCAATTTTAATTTCATTAACCTTAAAATCTCTTAAAACAGAAAGAGATGAGTAACCAGTACCAAAATCATCAACTGATGTCATAATGCCATTTTCATGCATTACCTCAATAAATTTAGATAATCTAGCATTTTCTTCTAAATTTGTTGTCTCTGTAACCTCGATAACAATATCCCTTGTAAATACATTATATTTTCTTATAATATTTATTATTTTATTTTCAATATCTTTTACCTCTAAATCTCTTCTTGAAATATTACAAGATGCTGGAACTATATTATATCCTTGATTACGATAGTTATGGATATCTTTACATAATGTTTCAAGTACATATAAATCCAAATCAACTATTTCACCATTATGTTCCAAAACTGGTATAAACATTCCTGGTGGAATTAATTTACCATTATTATTCCAGCGTGTTAATGCTTCAACTCCAACAATCTTACCTGATTTTATATCAAATTTAGGTTGATAATAAACAACAAAATTCCCTTTTATTAATTCTTCTTTAAATGTTCTTTCAACTTGTTTAGCATCATTAATCATATCAAGTAATTCAGGTGTTACTTTAACAACAATCTTTTTTGTATTTCTTGCATATTGACATGCCATAGATGGTTCTGATAAAAATTGTGCATGATCAGACTTTAAACTATCTAATTCAATATAACCAACAATTCCAATTAAATTAACTTTAGCTTCTTTTCCTTGATTGTTAACTTTTATTGGACACATTGTTACTAAATCAATAAACGCTTGATGCTTACTTCTTTTTATAGTTGCAGTAAAATTATCTCCACCTAAATGTCCTATAACTTCATCTTCATCAATAAAATTTTCTAAAGCTTTTGCATAGCTGATGATAGCTTTATCTCCTTCTTTAGATCCAAAAATTTTATTAATTAAACCAAATCCTCTAATGTTTATATAATATGAATTATATTCATTAATATTGAATCTTTCAGCCAATTTATTAACATTAATCAAATAGCCTTGGGCATTAGGTATTTTAGTGTTTGGACTTATCAATTCATTTTCTTTAGCTTTTTTTGTCAAAAGAAAACATTCATGATGAAGTGAAATAATAGATAAAATCATTTTTATATCTTTTAATTCATCATCATTAAAGATATAATCATCTTTTTGATAAAAGTAATAATCAATATCTCTATTAGTATGTTTCATAACATAATTTGGATTAAATTCATCTGCCACATATTCATAATAATATTGACGAGCCTGTGAATCCGCAACTATTTTAGCAAAATGAAAAACATCCTTAATAGAATTTAAGGCATTCTTTATGGAATCTTGCTTATCATCTTTGTTTAATATTTCTATGAATTTTATGAAATCGTACATAGAGATCACTCTCCTATGATATTTTGTATATTATAACATACAAATTTTGATAATACTATAACAAAAAAGTAGCGATTAGTCTTCGCTACTTTAAATTATTATTTACTTGGATATCTATCACGCTTATTATTATATGAAGTATGTAAATATTTATGAGCAATTTCACTTCCTGGTTCTTTTAAGAAATCCTTATATAATAATTGAACATCTTTATTTAAGTGAGAACGTCTAATAGGCTTATTTTCATCTTCTTTATATAATACGCTTGCACGCTTTTCCATATATGTTTTTAAAATATCATCATCTTCATTAGGTAAGAATATTTCTTTAACAAATGGTTGACCACCGCCATTAATACATCCACCAGGGCAACCCATGATTTCAACGAAATCATATTTGCACTTTTTATTCTTAATATCTTCTAGAATAACCTTAGCATTCTTCATACCTGAAGCAACTGCGATATTATAAGTTTGACCATTAATTGTTAAAGAAGCATCCTTAATACCCTTAAATCCTCTTACTGGTTCAAATTCAACTGGTTCAAGTTCATCTCCAGTTAAAATGTTATATGCAGATCTAACAGCGGCTTCCATAACACCACCAGTTACACCAAAAATAACACCCGCACCAGTATATTCACCTAATAAATCTTGATCAAAATCCTCTTCTGGTAATTTTTTCCATGAAATACCAGCTCTTCTGATTAACTTAGCTAATTCTCTTGTTGTTAAAACAACATCTACATCAGCTATACCATCAACAGCATTTTGAGGACGCTTATTTTCATATTTTTTAGCAACACAAGGCATAATAGAAACAACACAAATTTGTGATCTATCTAAATTATGCTTTTCTGCATAATATGATTTAATAATCGCACCAACCATTTCATGAGGTGATTTACAACTTGATAAATGACCTAATAATTGTGGATAATAATATTCAATATAATTAATCCAACCTGGAGAACAAGATGTAATCATAGGTCCCTTAACTCTAGTTGTTAATCTATGAATCCATTCGTTTGCTTCTTCCATAATAGTTAAGTCCGCACCAAAGTTAGTATCAAATACTCTATAGAATCCTAATCTATGTAAAGCAGCTACCATCTTACCAGTGCCACTAGTACCAATCTTTTCACCAAATTCTTCAGCAATAGCAGCTCTAACAGCTGGAGCTGTTTGAACAATAACAGTTTTACCAGCAGCAAATGCTTCATCTAGCTTATCAATTTCAGAATGCTCCATTAAAGCACCTGTTGGACAAACATTAACGCATTGACCACATTGAATACATGGAACTTCTGCAAAGCTTCTATTTTCAGCAGGGGCTACAATTGTCTTAAATCCTCTACCTTCAAATCCTAAGATACCGATTCCTTGAACCTCTTTACAAGTTTCAATACATCTACCGCATAAAATACACTTAGATGTATCTCTAATTAATGCAGGAGCTAAATCATCATATGTGGCAGGTGTTTTTTCACCTTCATAAACATTTTCTCTAGCACCAACAATTCTAGATACTTCTAATAATTCACATTGTCCATTCTTTGAACATGATTGACAATTCATTGAGTGGTTAGAAAGAATTAATTCAACTGAAGTTCTTCTTGCTTCTACTGCTTGAGGATCAGTAATAGTAACTTCTAATCCTTCTCTTACAGGGTAAACACAAGCGGGAACTAATCTTCTTTCACCATTTACTTTTACTAAACAAACACGACAGCTAGCTTTACTACATCTTCCGTCCATCCAGCTACATAAAGAAGGAATATTAAAACCACATTGTCTAGCTGCTTGTAATATATTTAAGCTTGAATCAACTGAAAAGCTTCTGCCTTCAATTTTTATATTAACTAATGCCATTATAATCCCTCCTTCTATCCTCTATTAATAGCGCCGAACTTACATGTAGCAATACAGCTTCCGCACTTAATACATTTTGTTGTATCAATCTTAAATGCTTCTTTACCAACAACACCACTAATAGCATTTACAGGACATGCTCTAGAACATGCAGAACATTTCTTACATAAAGAAGGATCAATACTATATTGAATTAAATTCTTACATACACCAGCATCACACTTCTTATCTTCAATATGTCTTAAATAAACATCCTTGAATTTTGATAATGTAGATAATACTGGATTTGCTGCAGTTTGACCAAGACCACATAATGAACCAACCTTAATAGATTGAGATAATGCTTTTAATTTATCTAAATCTTCTAAAGTACCATTTCCATTTGTAATTCTTGTTAATATTTCAAGTAATCTCTTAGTACCAATACGACATTGAGAACATTTACCACATGATTCATCACAAATAAATTCAAGATAGAATTTAGCAACATCCACCATACAGTTATCCTCATCCATAACAATGGCACCACCAGAACCCATCATTGAACCACGTTCAATTAGGTTATCATAATCAATTGGTGTATCAAGTTCATTAATAGTTAAACATCCACCAGATGGACCACCTGTTTGAATTGCTTGGAATTTCTTATTATTAGGAATTCCTCCACCAATTTCATAAACAAGTTCTCTAATAGTTGTTCCCATAGGAACTTCAACTAAACCAACATTTTTAACCTTACCGCCTAATGCGAATACCTTAGTACCTTTTGACTTTTCAGTACCAATCTTAGCGAATTCTTCGCCACCAACACGCATAATATAAGGTATATTTGCAAATGTTTCAACATTGTTAATAATTGTTGGCTTACCCCATAAACCAGATACAGCTGGGAATGGTGGACGAGGTCTAGGCATACCACGCTTACCTTCAATTGAATTTAATAACGCAGTTTCCTCACCACATACGAAGGCACCAGCACCTAATCTTACATGTAATCTAAAATTAAATCCAGTACCTAAAATATTATCACCTAATAAGCCAATTTCTTCAGCTTGTTTAATTGCATTTTTAATTCTTCCAACAGCAACAGGATATTCAGCTCTTACATAGAAATAACCATCAGAAGCACCAATTGCATAACCAGCAATCATCATACCTTCAATAACAGAAAGTGGATTACCTTCAAGAATAGATCTATCCATGAAAGCACCTGGATCGCCTTCATCACCATTACATACTACATATTTAGTATCATTAACTGAATTTAAAGCAAATTGCCATTTTCTACCAGTAGGGAAACCTCCGCCTCCTCTACCTCTTAATCCAGATTTTGTAATTTCATCAATTACTTCTTGTTGAGTCATTGATAAAGCCTTCTTTAATGCTTTAAAAGCATCATAACCTAAAGCTTCTTCAATAGCTTCTGGATTAATTACACCACAGCCATGTAGTGCAATACGCATTTGCTTTTGATAGAAAGGAATATCTTCTTGACGTTGACATTTCTTATCTGAAAGTGGATCAATGTATAATAAATCATCAACAATATTTCCACCAATTAAATCTTCTTCTACAATTGTTTTAACATCAGATACTTTAACTGCATGATAAAAAGTATCTTCAGGATAAATCTTAACGAATGGTCCTTGGCTACAAAAACCAAAACAACCAACCATATTAACATCTACCTTATCTGATAGATTATGTTCAGCTATTTGTTTTTTAAATTCTTCAAAAATATCTTTAGAATTTGATGATAAACATCCAGTACCACCACAAATAGTTACACTTCTTTTTCCATTTGTACCAGTAATCTTAGCTTCAAATGCTTTTGTGCATTTGTCAATTAAACTGTCTAACACATTAATATTATCTATATTTGCCATATTTATTACTCCATTTTCATATTTTTATATTCTTTAATAATTTTATCTACATCAGATAATTTTACTTTAGGATATACTTTACCATTTATAGAAATGGCTGGAGCAATACCACAAGCACCAATGCATCTTAATGCATCAATAGTAAATAAACCATCTTCAGATGTTTGACCTACTTTAATTTTTAATAATTCGCAGAATTTATCTAGTACGTTTTGTCCACCTTTTACATAGCAAGCTGTACCTACACAACATCCAATAACATATCTTCCTTTTGGTTTAAGTGAGAAAAAGCTATAAAAAGTAACAACACCATAAATTTCAGAAACTGGAATATTCAATTCACTTGATATAACTTCTTGTACTTCAAGTGGAATATATCCATATTCTTTTTGTACATCTGCAAGAACAATCATTAAAGGACTTGGTTCATCTTTATATCTTGAACAAATCTCTTTAATTTGATTGATAGCCTCTAGCTTTAATTTCATAATATAGTCCCCTTCCAAGTTTATAGTAATTCTATAAACTACTCTTTTTATATTATAATATAAAACATTCTATAAAGGCAAGAAAAAAGAGTAACGAAATCAATCGCTACTCTTTAAAATTTATTAACTACTTATTTAATACTTTTAAGATTAAAACTGCATCATCAGTAGCTGTTGCTCCAGCTTTAACATCCCAAACTTTTTCATAATCTAAGTATCTCATATTTGATTTCAAGAAATCAGCATTTAATACTATAAATTCACGATTATCAATATAATTACTTAAATTGAAATATAGTGATGTTGAGCCAACATGTGTACTATAGTATTCTACAAATGAACCAATATTATCTTTGCATTCATAAATTCCAGAATCCGCTTTAACAGCACGACCAACGATTGGGTTAGAATTCTTATGAGCATAATTTTGAGCTTCTTCGTTAATAATTTGTTGTAATTTAGCATTTAAATATACACTATTATATACAAATTCAACATTTGAGAAGTTACTATTAATGCTTACATATCCAACACCGTTATCGAAATCGCCAACAATACCAGATGTGTATTGACCCTTTGCAATAACCATACCATATACAGCACAGTTACTGATTTCAGTCTTATAATATTCAAAATCATTCTTTACACGACCAAGAATTAAACCACCATTACCCGATGAATCTTTACCATCACCAACAACAGCATTAACATAGCAATTTTCTACTGTAATTTCGAATGAAGTTGGATCTGTATCCTTTTGAGCATTACCAACAATACCACCAAAATACTTATTAGCTGCACTAATTACATATTGATTATCTGCATTATAAGTATCTAACTTAAATTCAGCTTGAATACCAGATGAAGTTGCTTTAACTTCATAATACTTATAATCAGTATCATTAACCTTAGTATTCATATCAATTACTGGGTTAACAAGTGAACATAAACCAATATAGTTAATATCACCAGTCACTTTACCAACAATTGCACCAACAGATTCTAGACCAGTTGCAGCAAATCTTGTTGCATGAACATTATAAACAAATCCACCTTGTAAATCACCAATAATACCAATTTGTTTAGATTTTTCTCTATCGCCCTTGATATTGATGTTATCGAATTTAACATCCATTACAGTACCATTCTTTACTTTGAAGAAGATATTAACACCCTTATCAATAGTACCAGCATTAATTGTTAAATTACTAATTGTGTGACCATTACCTCTGAATAATCCTGAGAATGGTTTTCCTTCAGTAGAAACATTCCATGTATAACCATCAAAATCTAAATCATTCTTTAAACTATAAATAGTTGTTGCAGATTGTGCATTAGCACTAGATGTTGTACCTCTTGCTAAAGCATAGAATTCTTCTTTTGTAGAAATTTCTTGTACATTAACTTCAGCACTATATACTTCATTTACAGCTGCATTAGACATATTTCTATTAACAACTGCATAGTAAATATAATAACTAGATTTACTATTATCTGATAAGAACTCAGCTGATACAGTTTCATTAGAAATTTGATATTTTTGATATCCTTCTTTTGCAATAATATCAGAAGCATGAGCTAAATCTAATTCTGTTTCACTTGTAATAGCTACAACATAACCATCAATATTTGATAATTTACCACTTACAACGAAACCATTATAGCTTAAACCAACGATTGACTTAACATCCTTACCATCAACCTTTTGAGTCATGAAATCAATTGAGCAATCAGGGTCTACTACATAAACATTGAATGTGAATGATGAAGTAATTGAATCATCAGCCTTCCAAGTAGCCTTAGCAGTTACTCTATAAACACCGGCAACAGATGTATAAACATTATCAACCTTATAGAACTTAGAATTACCATCAACAGCATATTCATAAGTATATTCAATATCATATAAATCTTCAGGTAATTCACCTAATGTGATTGCAGAACCATCTGCTGCATAAATATATGGAGCAGCATAGAATCCATTTAAATCAACTCTAATTGCAGTACTATTAGAAGATATTAATTGACCTAATGTTTGATTTCTACCCTTAACTGTAATTTCAATTTCTTTTGTATCATAATATGAATTTCTTGTGGCTGTACAAGTTAATTTAACTTTTACATCTTCAGATGGAACTCTAACTCTAGCCCAGCTGAAATATGATGCAGAAATAGTTGAAACTTCTTCTTGTTCAATAGTAATAACATCAGTATTACTGCTTTCCCATTTCAAGTCAGCACCTTGCATGTATTTTGGTAATTTGAAATCTTGATATATAGCATCTTTGTTTCCAATTACTTCTGTACAAGATAATGCACTTAAAATTGCAGTTTCATCATCAGTATATTCTAATTCATTATTTTCAAAATCAAATAATCCATAATGTTCATATTCTGACATTGATGTTT
>CAMJOZ010000026.1 GCA_946407635.1 uncultured Caryophanales bacterium | reverse complement strand
TTAAAGTGCAAAAATATTATAATATAGTCGAAGAGGTGATTAAAATGACACTTAAAGAATTGCGTTTATCGAAAGAATTAACACAAATCCAGGTTGCAAAATTGGTTGGTATATCGCTTCGTTCATATAAAGAATACGAAAACGATGTTACTAAAATAAATACTCTAAAATATAATTATATTTTTAATGAATTATCTAAAATTAATTATATAGATGAAGAACATGGAATACTTAAAATAGATAATATTAAAAAAATAGTGTCTGATGTCTTATCAAATTTTGATGTTGATTATTGCTATTTATTCGGTAGCTATGCTAAAAATAATGCTAATGAATTAAGTGATGTTGATTTACTTGTTTCAACAAAAATTACAGGTATGGCATTTTTTGGCCTAGCAGAAAGATTAAGAGAATCACTTCATAAAAAGGTCGATTTACTTAATATAGAACAACTAACTAATAATCAAGTGTTACTTAATGAAATATTGAGGAATGGTATCAAAATATATGGAAAAGAATAATGATTTTTACTTAATGAAAACTATTGATGAGATAGATTTAATTTTAGATTATTCTAAGGATTTAGAAATAAAAGATTTTCTTGAAAAGCCAGTTGTTTTAGATGGAATTGTTTTTAGAATGATTCAAATGTCTGAACA
This sequence comes from uncultured Caryophanales bacterium, assembly GCA_946407635.1. Classification (GTDB taxonomy): domain Bacteria; phylum Bacillota_I; class Bacilli_A; order Acholeplasmatales; family Anaeroplasmataceae; genus Anaeroplasma. The sequence goes on along the minus strand of CAMJOZ010000026.1, from coordinate 17,638 downwards.
TATGAATAATATAACTCAAGAATTTAAGATGATGCATTCAAATATAGATTGGATTAATATAAAAGGTTTTAGAAATAGACTAGTACATAACTATGGTGGTGTTGATTTACAATTTGTATATAATGCAATAAAAGAAGATATACCAAAACTTAAAAAAGAATTACTAGATATATTATCAAAATAAACAGGTGATATAATGAAAAAATTTATTTTTCCAAATTTTAATAAATCAATTTTAAACATATCATCAACTCTAGCAACCTATTTAGGTTGTAAAAATGATAAACCAATATTAAATGAACTATTGGATGAATTAAAAAAGAATTATAAAAATATTGTATTTATGTGTATTGATGGATTAGGTATTAATCCCATAAATATCAATCTAGATGATAATAGTATATTAAAGAAAAATATTAAAATGATATTAACATCTACATTCCCTTCAACCACAACAAACGCGACTAATTCATTAATGTGTAATATGTATCCATTAGAACATGGTTGGTTTGGTTGGAGCCTATATTATAAAAGTATTAACAAAAATGTTAATATATTTTTAGATAGGGAATCATTAAATAATGAAAAGCTTATTATCAAAGATAAGCCAATAAAAAAAGAAGAATACTATTTTGATAATACAAATACTGATTATAATATTAATACTGTATTTCCTAAATATGTAGAAGTTAAAAATCAAAAGAATAATCACAAATACGAAACAATAGAAGATTTCTTTAATAACATTAATACAATATTAAATAAAAATGATAAGCAGTTTATTTATTCATATTTATATGAACCTGATACTACAATGCATGAATATGGAGTATCAAGCATTGAATCTAAAAGATTAATAAATAGAATAAATGATGAATTTGAAACATTATATAAAAATACAAAAGACACATTATTTATAATTACAGCTGATCATGGGCAAATAGATGTAGAAGGATATGTTGATTTATACCATGATGATAGATTAATGGATATGTTAAAAATATATCCTTATTTAGATGCAAGAGCAGTTTCATTTTTGGTTAAAGAAGAATGTAAAAAAGAATTTGAAGAATATTTTAATAAAAAATATAAAGAAGATTTTATATTATATAGAACTAAAGATTTAATAGATAAAGGTGTATTTGGTCCATATGGTGATAAAGAAGACTTATTAGGTGATTATATTGCGATAGGGACATATACTAATAAAATAGCATTATTAACACCTGTAGCTAAGCGCCATAAAGGACATCATACATCATTAACAGACGAAATGCTTGTGCCATTAATTATATTGAATAATTAAATTGAAAGTGAGATAAATATGAGATTATTATTTGAAATAGATAAAAAGAATTATGATGATAATGGTAAAGCATTTAAAAGACCATCAGCTAGAGCTATTATAATTAAAGATAATAAAATATATATGGTTCATAGTTTAGTTTATGATTATTATAAATTCCCTGGTGGAGGAATAGAGAGTAATGAATCTAATATAGATGCATTAATAAGAGAAACAGCTGAAGAAGCAGGACTTGTAGTAATTAAAGATTCCATTAGAGAATATGGTTATGTACATAGAATACAGAAAGCAAAAGATCCTGGCTATTCTATGTTTATTCAAGATAATTTTTATTATCTATGTGATGTTGAGGATAGGAAAATTAACCAAAATCTAGATGATTATGAAGATTTTGAAAAATTCACATTAGAATTAGTTGAACCTAAAATTGCAATTAATGCTAACAGAAATAGTAATCATGGCCCTAAGAATTTAGATATGATAGAGCGTGAAGCTAAAGTATTAGAAATATTAATTAGTGAAGGCTATTTTAATTAGAATTATTTTAAAGAATAATTTAGCGAATGATTTTCTAACGATGAGACTGTTGTTCAATTGCTTGTTGGTCCACCAACGTAAAAAAATGATAAGACATCTTCGGATGTCTTTTGTTTTTGAATAAAATTGCAAAAATTGACAATTTGCAAAAAATAATCGAAATAGTAGGAAAAACGTTCTTATAGTTTTATTAAGAAAGGAATAGGTTTTAGAAATGAATAGTATTGATATTAAATGTTTTAAAAAATGGGTAAATAATTAAGTGCCAAGTATAAGCAATCACAAATTAAAGCAGCAATTAAAGTTAATAGTGAAATGTTATCATTTTATTTTGAACTAGGAAAAGAGATTTCATATACATCTTTTAAAGCTGAATATGGAAGTAAATTTTATGATAATTTAAGTAAAGAATTAATTAAAAATTTGCCTAATGTTACAGGACTGTCTCCAGTAAATATAAGATATATGGAAAGATTTTATTTGTTGTATAAAGATAAAATACAAATATTTCCACAACTTGTGGAAGAATTGTTTTCAATTCCTTCAACAAAGTTTGGTTATTGAATAGTTAATGATGATAATTATAAATAATTGGTTCGAATACCATTATCCACTGCTCCACTAAGAAAAAAATGATTTAATTATGTTTATATAATTATGAACCTATGAAAATGATTAATTCATAGTTTTTTTGTTTGAATTATAGAAAATATATAAAGATGCGTGCCTTTTTAATTTTTAAACAAATTATTACTTTTACAAAACTTTAACATTTCTTTAATTTTATTTTAATATCTCCCTTCTATAATGAGGCTGTAAATAGAAAGAGAGGAAATAAAAATGGAAGAATTATATATTGTTACTGGCGCGGCTGGTTTTTTAGGAAGTACAATTGTTAGACAATTAGTAGAAAAGAATAAGAGGGTAAGAGCATTTGTTTTACCTAATGATAAAAGCATAGAATATCTACCCTCTAATATTGAAATTGTTAAAGGAGATTTATTAGATATAGATTCATTAGAAAATCTATTTAAGGATTCTAATAATTATATTACATATGTTATGCATATAGCATCTATTGTAACTGTAAATCCTGATTACAATCAGCTAGTTATGGATGTTAATGTTAAGGGTACTCAAAATATTATTGATATGTCAATTAAATATAATATTAAAAGATTATTGTATTGCTCATCTACTGGTGCTATTCCAGAGCTAAAGAAGGGCAAGATTAGTGAGACAGAGGATTTTGATGAGGAGAAGGTATTAGGCTGCTATTCTAAATCTAAGGCACTAGCTACAAAGCTTGTATTATCATATAAGGATAAGCTAGATGTTGTAGTTGTTCACCCATCAGGAATATTAGGACCTAATGATTATGCGAAGGGTGAAACAACTAGAGTATTAATAGATATTATTAATGGTAAGATGAAGGCTGGTATTAATGGATCATTTAATTTATGTGATGTTAGAGATTTGGCTAATGGTGCTATTTTAGCATTAAAGAATGGTAGAAGAGGAGAATGCTATATTTTAGCTAATGATGAGGTATCATTTAAGAAATTCGCTAAAATGATTTCAAAGGAAGCTAAAAATAATAAGAAAGTTAAATTATTTTTACCTATTTGGATTTCTAATTTAATTGCTAAGAAAATGGAAAAGAAGGCTAAGAAAAATGGCACTAAGCCTTTAATGACAACATTTTCTGTATATAATCTTGCAAGAAATAATGATTTCTCATCTGAAAAGGCCAAAAAGGAATTAGGATATGAAACAAGAAGCTATGAATTAACTATTAAGGATGAGGTTAAGTGGCTAAAGGAAAGAGGCCTAATTCATGCGTAGGATTTGTGTTATTACTGGTGGTTCATCTGGGATGGGATTTCAAGCTGCTAAAATTTTAGGTAATGATTATCAGATAATTTTAGCAGCTAGAAATGAAGAAAAGCTTATTAAAGCTACAAATGAATTAAAGAAATTAGGAATTGATTCAGAATATCAAATATTAGATTTATCTAATAAGGAATCAATTGTAAATATGGTTAATAATTTAAAGCAAAAGGGTAATATAAGCATTTTATTAAATTGTGCAGGAATGTCTCCTCATATGGGAGATTATAAAAAAATAATAGATGCGAATGCTTATGGGAATGTGATTTTAAATAATATGATGCTTAATATTATGAAAGACGGAATAATAATTAATGTTTCATCTATGTCATCATATTTAACTCCATCTATTGTCTTACCAAAAAGAAAATATAAGCTAGCATTTAAAAATTTAGAAAAATTTAGAAAGAAATTATATAAAAGATGTAAGCTATTTCCAAAGAATGTTAGAAGTGGTGTAGCCTATGGCATATCTAAAAATTTCTTGACCTGGTTTTCTATTGCCTTTTCAATTAAGGCAATTGAAAAAAATGTAAGAGTAATTGCAGTATCCCCTGGTAATTTTTCTACTCCAATGGGAAGCCTAGAGGAGGGTGATGCTAAAAAATATATTGATGAATCAATATTAAAAAGAAATGGAGATCCAAAGGAGATTGCATATTTATTTAAAACGTTAATAGATTCTAATAATTCTTATTTAACAGGAATAGAAATAAAATGTGATGGTGGAGTATTTGCATATAAGGAAAATAAAAAAATAATAAATGAAATCAAAGGAGAATAATTATGGAAAATAAAATTGTTGAAAATATAAAAAAAGATTATGAAATTAAGGATGAAAAGGATATTAATAAGTTAAAGAAATTAGATAAGAAGGCAAAGCTACCTAGTATTATATTTGGATATACATTTGGTATTATTGGAGCTTTAACCTTAGGCTTTGGTATGTCAATTATTATGGGAAGTATATTTTCTGATTATCTAATTTTAGGCTATTCACTTGGTGTATTAGGCTTATTATTAGTAGCTATTAATTATCCAATTTATAAAGCTATTTATAATAGAGGTAAGAATAAATATAGAAATGAAATATTGGAGTTATCAAATATTATATTAGAATCTAAATAAAAATAGTGTTATACTAAATAAAAGTGGTGGTATTATGAAAATATTAATTGTTGAGGATAATAAGGAATTAAATGAAATAATTTATAATTATTTAGTGCTAGAAGGCTTTTTGTGTGAAAAAGCCTTTGATGGCTTAGAGGGCTTAAATAAATATAATGAAAATAAATTTGATTTAGTTTTATCAGATATTATGATGCCACTATGTGATGGCTATACATTAGCTAAGGAAATAAGAAGTGTAAATGATACTATTCCAATTATATTTATGTCAGCTAAGGATGATAAGATGGCTAAAAAAATAGGATATAAGGCAGGAATAGATGATTATATAGTTAAGCCATTTGATTTAGATGAACTAGTTTTTAAAATAAATGCTATAAAAAGAAGATTGAATATTGATAATAATAAAGCTATTACAATTAAAAATTTTTATATAGATAGCGAAAGCCATATAGCTAAAATTAATGATAATCAAATATCTCTTTCTGTAAGAGAATTTGATATATTATATGATATGCTTAAAAATCCTAATAAGATTTATACTAGAAGTAGATTAATGGAGGAGTTTTGGGATTTTGATTCAAGCGCATCATCAAGAACAGTTGATGTATATTTTGCTAAGCTAAGGGATAAAACTAAGGATTGTGATGGCTTTTCAATTGAAACTATACATGGACTTGGATATAAGGTGGTTTTAAAATGAAAAGATTTTTATATAATCTAATATCATATATTGTCTTTTTAATTACTGTTACAGTAGTTGTAAGTATTGGTATATTAATCTTTTCTAAGGTAAAGGATTTTGAAACATCTATATTAGCTATTTTTGTATTATTATATATTTTATTTACAGCATTAATATTTTTTATAATAGATTATATTAGAAGAAATATTATCATTCAAAAGCCATTAAATGATATTTTAGATGCTACAAATTTAATATCAAAGGGTGAATTTGATATTAAATTAAAGCCTCGTCATAATTACAATAATTATGATGAGTTAGATAAAATTATGATTAATATTAATAAGATGGCAATAGGATTAAGAAATGATGAAATTCTAAAAAAAGATTTTATTTCTAATTTTTCTCATGAAATTAAAACCCCTATTGCCATTATGAATGGGTATATTAATTTATTAAAAAGAAATGAAATGAGTAAGGAAGAAAGAGATGAATATATAGATAAGCTATATAATTCATCTATAAATCTTTCTAATTTAATTTCAAATATTTTAAAGCTTAATAAGCTTGAAAATAGTGAAATAGAATTAAATGATGTTAATTTATCTAATGTGCTTGAAAATGTAATAATAAGTTATGATGAATTAATTAATAATAAGAAAATTAATTTAGATATAGATATGGATGATAGATTAATTAAATATACTAATGAATCATTCATCCAATTAATATTTTCTAATTTGATCTCAAATGCTATTAAATTTTCTAAGTATGAAGGAATAGTAGAAATTAAATTAAAAAATAAAAATGATTATATTGAATTTATGGTTAAGGATAATGGTATAGGAATGAGTAAGGATACTATTATCCATATATTTAATAGATTTTATCAGGGAGATACATCTCATAAGACTGAAGGCAATGGATTAGGACTTTCAATGGTAAAAAAAGCCATTGATAGATTAGGATATAAAATATCTATTGAAAGTGAAGAAGAGAAGGGATCTACTTTTATTGTAGATATTAGATAATATGGGGAATAAATTTAAATTAGATTATGAAGGAAAAGATTCTATTAAAAAAGAGGTAGAATCAATTAGAGATTCATATTTAGAAAAATCAGAATCACAAATTGAATTAGAAAAGTTAAGAAGAATAGATTCTAAGGTTAAAAATATACCACTTATTATTTCTTTATTCTTTGGTATTACAGGAACATTATTATTTGGATATGGTATGGCTCAATTTTTAGAGCTTAAGGATAATTATATATTAGGCGGTATTTCAGCTGGTATTGGCATTATATTTATAGCTATTGCTTATCCTTTATATAGTAGGATTTATAAGCATTTGAAAAACAAATATAAAGATCAAATAATTGAACTATCTGAAAAAATATTAAATGATTAAATAAATCTAATTATATTAGAATCAATATAATTAAAAAAACTATTTTATTTAAATTGCAGATATTATGCTAAAAATAATATATGAAGGAAGATTAAGATGGAAGATTAATAAAATCTTCCTTTTTTCTTTATGTTTTATTCTAAAATAAGCATTGAGTTAGCCAATTCTAACTTTTTATTGACAACTATATTTCCGAGTATTATAATAATATCAGTTAGTTAATACTAACCAACAAAAGAGGGTTGTTATTATGTCATGGATTGTTGTAATTAGTTTATTAATACCATTATTTGGTACTACACTAGGTAGTGCGATGGTATTTTTCTTAAAGGATAAAATTAATCCAAAATTACAAAAGATATTATTAGGATTCGCATCTGGCGTTATGATAGCAGCCTCTATCTGGAGCTTATTAGAACCAGCTATTGATACTTATGGTGATTTTAAAAAATGGTTAATTCCTGGTATTGGTTTTATTGTTGGAATTGGATTTTTATTATTACTTGATTATTTGATTCCTCATATTCATATTGATAAACAGGAAGAAGGAATCAAAAGAAATAGATTAAGCAAAACATCAAAGATGTTTTTAGCAGTTACACTTCATAATATTCCGGAAGGATTAGCTGTAGGTGTTGTTATTGCTGGTATGATTTCTGGCAGTTTAAATGAGCATGCGATGCTTGTTTTATCAATAGGTATAGCAATTCAAAATTTCCCAGAAGGTGCGATTATTTCAATGCCTTTAAAAGAAGAAGGTTATTCAAAATTAAAAGCATTTCTTTATGGATTTTTTTCTGGTGTTGTTGAACCTTTAGCAGCTTTAATCGCAATATTATTAACATATTATGTTTCAACAATATTACCATTTGTTTTAGCATTCGCTGCTGGAGCGATGATTTATGTTGTTGTAGAAGAATTAATACCTGAAGCAAACGAAGGAGAACATTCTAATTTAGCAACAATAGGTTTAGCCTTTGGCTTCGTTTTAATGATGGTATTAGATATTGCATTAGGATAGGAGATTATATGGTTAAAGTATTTTTAAATGTTGATGGTATGATGTGTGGAATGTGTGAAGCACATGTAAATGATATAGTAAGAAAAACTACAAAAATAAAAAAAGTAAAATCAAGCCATAAGAAAAAAGAAACTATAATAATTATGGAAAGTAGAAAAGATTTAGGTTTAATTATTAACGCAATTAAATCTTTAGGTTATGATTGTAGTTTAAATAAAATAGAAGAAATATAAAAGGCTTGAGGAAAAAAGCTATATGACTTATGGTGAAAAAAAGTATATTTTTAACACCAAAAGGTTTAAATATAGCAAATGATTTATATAATAAACAAATAATGTTAATTGAAGCTTTTAAGAAAATGGGAGCTTCAAATGAAATGTTAGATATTATAAAAAAGTTTTTTACGCTTATTAGTGATTAATAACAACATAAGAAACTAACTCCCCTTCAATTCAAGTTTAAGTAAATTAATTATTAATAAGATGTAAAATAAAAACTGGAAACGTGATTTCCAGTTTTTTAAATTTATAGCTTTTTTATTGTTAAAGAATATTTAGATATTTCATTAATATTATCAGGAATTTCTATTGGATATTTTCCTGTAAAACATCCATCACAATAAGAACAATTTAAATCATTTGCAAGTTTATGCATTCCATCAACTGATATATAAGCTAATGAATCAGCTCCAATATATTTACATATTTCATCTACTGAATTATATTTACATGCTATTAAATTTTCTTCAGAATCAACATCAGTTCCGAAATGACACGGATGCATAAATGCAGGAGCTGTAATTCTTAAATGAACTTCTTTAGCTCCACAATCCTTTAATAATTTGATAATTCTTTTAGAAGTAGTTCCTCTAACAATTGAATCATCTATTAAAACAATTGATTTATTTTCAATTGTTTTTTTAATTACATTTAGTTTTATTCTTACTGCATTTTCTCTTTCTTCTTGAGAAGGAGCAATAAATGATCTACCAATATACTTATTTTTAATAAATCCTATACCATATGGTATGCCTGATTCAATAGAGTATCCTATCGCAGCATCAATACCTGAATCAGGAACTCCAATAACAACATCAGCCTTTATAGGAGCTTCTTTAGCTAAAATTCTACCAGCATTTTGTCTAGCTTCATGAACAGATAATCCTTCAATAACTGAATCTGGTCTTGCAAAATAAATATATTCAAAAATACATAATGATTTTTTTGTATTATTAAATGCTTTAATAGATTTTATTCCATCAGATGAAATTACAACAATTTCACCTGGCTCAATATCTCTAATAAATTCAGCTTCAATTGAATCAATTGCACATGATTCAGATGAAACAACATAACCACCCGACTTTGTTTTACCTAAAGATAATGGTCTAAACCCATTTGGATCTCTAAATGCTATTAATTTTGTTGAAGACATAGCAACGCAAGAATATGCTCCTTTTATAATATGCATTGTATTTTTAATTGCATCTTCAATAGAATGAGTATTAATTCTTTCTTTTACAATTGTATAGCAGATAGATTCAGTATCTGATGTTCCGTGAAATATAGCACCTTTTGATTCAAAATCTTTTCTTAATTCATAAGCATTAGTTAAATTTCCATTGTGAGCTAATGCTAAATTTCCTTTATTATGCTGAATAACTAAAGGTTGAATATTATTAATATTATTTCCACCAGTAGTTGAATATCTAACATGACCTACAGCTATATTACCGTCATTTATTTTACTTATATTATCTTTATTAAATACATCATTTACTAATCCAAAACCTTTGGTTTGTGTGATTAGTCCATCTTTACATACTGCAATACCACATGATTCTTGACCTCTATGTTGAAGTGCATATAATCCATAATAAACAGAAGAGGCTACTTTAGTATTTTCTTTTTCATAAATTCCAAAAACACCACATTCTTCATGAATTGAATCAAACATATAATATATCCCCTTTATTTACCACTATTTCCGTAATTAGATAAAACTCTAGCTGAAGGATCATTAACATTGCATCCTTCCCAATTTTTATTAGGCATCCAGAAATCTTTTACCATTTCTGATTGTCCAGGATAATATTTTTCAAATATTTCTCTATATAATAATGATTCTTTTGTGAATGGTTTTGAGTGAGTATATTTATTTGATAGTTGAACAAACTCGTCATCAGCATATAATTTATTAGCAAAATCTTTTAAATAATCTACCATTGAATGACCTACAGCATCAGAGAAAGCTGCCTTATCTCTCATTAGGATTCCTCTTGGTAAAATATTATCTTTTTCAAATGCATGTCTTAATAAATATTTACCCATATTGTATTTATTCATTTTCATTTCTGGATTTATTGACATAACATATTTTACGAAATCTAAATCACCAAAAGGGACTCTTGCTTCTAATGAATTTACTGAAATACATCTATCAGCTCTTAAAACATCATACATATGTATTTCATGAATTCTTTTAATTGCTTCATTTTGGAATTCTAAAGCATTTGGTGCGAAATCGGTATATTTATATCCAAATAATTCATCAGATATTTCACCTGTTAAAATAACTCTTATGTCAGTTTTATCATGAATTGCTTTACATATTAAATACATACCCATAGAAGCTCTAATTGTAGTAATATCATAAGTTGCGAGTGTCTTAATAACAAAATCTAATGATTCAAATATATCATCTTTTGTCATTATTATTTCATGATGATTAGAGCCAATATAATCAGCTACTTGTTTAGCATATTTTAAATCTATTGCATCTCCAGTCATACCAATAGCGAATGTTTCAATCTTTTTATTTAATAATTTGCTTGATATAGCACAAACTAAAGAAGAATCTAATCCACCAGATAATAAGAAACCAATCTTAGCATCTGAATCTAATCTCTTTTTTACGCCATCAATTAGTTTATCATGGATGTTAGAACAAACATTTTCTAAATCATCAGTTATAATTTTATCAACCTTAGTTACATCGTTATAACAAATAAATTGTCCATTTACATAATAATGTCCTGGTGGGAATGGTAATATTTTATCAGTTAAACCAACTAAGTTTTTAGGCTCTGATGCGAACATTATTTTTCCTTTATTATCATATCCATAATATAAAGGTCTAATACCAATTGGATCTCTCGCAGCAACTAATGAATTTAATTCTGAATCATAAATTATTAATGCATATTCAGCATCTAACATTTTAAACATTTCAACACCAAATTCATTATAAAGAGGAAGAAGTATTTCACAATCAGAATTACTTATAAATTTATATCCTTTAGCTTTTAATATTTCTTTTATTGGTCTAAATCCATAGATTTCACCATTACAAACTAAATAATCATTATTTAATTCAAATGGTTGCATACCTATATCTGTTAATTCCATTATTGCTAGTCTATGAAATCCTAAATATCCACCATTTACTTTTATAATTTTAGACATATCAGGTCCTCTAGAAATTGTTTTTTCAAATCCTTCTTTGAATTTTTCTAAAGGCAAATCGCCTAAATATCCCATTATTGAACACATAAAACAAATCTCCTTAAAAACATATAAGTGTGGCCTAAAAATAGGACACACTTAATATTATTATTCAACATCCATTAAAGCTGCCGCACCTGTTTCACCAGTTCTTACTTTAACAACATCTAAGCAGTTATATACGAAAATCTTACCATCACCGATATGACCTGTATATAATACTTTTCTGGCTGTTTCAATTACTAATGATGCAGGTACGTTTGCAACAACGATATCTACTTGAACTTTTGGTAATAATGTAGGTTCTACCTTGATACCACGATAGTATTCAGGAGCACCCTTTTGTACACCACATCCCATAACATGAGATACTGTCATACCTGTAATACCAATCTTCATTAACTCATCCTTAAGAGTTTCAAACATTCTTTCCTTACAAACAATTTCAATCTTAGTAATTGTCTTATCACCAGGCTTGATGTTATCAACTTGAGGCATTGTTTCAACCTTGATTGCTTCAGAAGGTGGAACATCACCTGTTACCTCTAATACAGCATCACCATAATCGAATGATTGAGGTGCCATTTGGAAGCCTGCATAAGCTGTAACTAAACCATGTTCAGTTAAGTCAAGACCTCTAATTTCTTCTTCAGGAGTAGCTCTTAAGAATGGTGTCTTACCATCTTTTCTCTTAATTAGCTTCATAACACCGAAGATACCGAATGCCCAAGCTGCTGTCCAAGCACATACAGCTAATACACCAATAACTTGAATTCCTAATTGTGCAAATCCATGACCATAGAATAAACCAGTTGTTGTAGAGAATAAACCACAAGCGATTGTTCCCCAAACACCATTTAAGAAGTGAACAGAACAAGCACCAACTGGATCATCGATATGACATACCTTATCAAAGAATTCAACACCGAATGTTAAGATGAATCCTGCGATAATACCAATGAAAATTGAACCAATTAAATCAACTCTTGCGCAACCAGCTGTGATTGCAACCAAACCTGCTAATGAACCATTTAATGTCATTGAAACATCTGGTTTACCATTTTTAATCCAAGTAATCATCATTACTGTAACTGTTGATAAAGCAGCTGCAACAGTTGTTGTCATAAATACTTGACCCATACCTTCATATCCATCCCAAGATGTACAAGCAGCTGGGTTGAATCCATACCAACCGAACCATAAGATGAATACACCAAGTGCACCCATTAATACATTATGAGCTTGAATAGCATTGATTTTAACAACTTTACCATTTTCATCTCTTACATATTTACCAATTCTTGGTCCTACCATCCAAGCACCGATTAAAGCAGTTAAACCACCAACCATGTGAATAGAACAAGAACCAGATAAATCAATAAATCCTTGAGCAGTGCCACCATCTAGTAATCCCCAGCTAGCAGCAACTTGTTGTAACCAACCATTGTTACCAACACCCCAGTTCCAATAAGCTTCAACTGGGTAAACAATAGCTGAAATAATCATTGAATAAATACAATAAGCTTTGAAGTTTGTACGTTCTGCCATCGCACCTGATACGATTGTTGCAGTTGTAGCACAGAATACTAGGTTGAAGATAAAGTCTGTCCAACCACTCCATGATGCGCCTTCGCCAAACATTCCACTATATACCTGACCAACCTCACCGAATAAGCCACCAGCGATAGCATTTTCAGCGCATAGAATTGGTCCACCAATTAAAATAAATGTAACAGTTCCTAGGCAGAAGTCCATAAGGTTTTTCATTGTGATGTTACCTGTGTTCTTTGCTCTAGTGAATCCTGCCTCACACATTGCAAATCCTGCTTGCATAAAGAAGATTAATGCAATGGCAATAAGTTTCCATATTTGATAATCCCACATAATAATCTTTCCCTCCAATAATTTAATTATTTAACACTATATAATAAATCACCATATGATGGAACTGGCCAATCCTTTGAATCAACATCTAATTCAATTCCATCAATGATATCTCTTGCTTTCTCCATAAGTGGAAGAATAGTATTTCTAAAATACATTGATAATTCAGTACAATCTGTAATTTCTGATGTTTTAGCTAATTTAGAATCTAATTCATTTTTAGCTTCATAAGCATTCTTTAATTCATCAGAGATTTTATTTAATAATTCAAGCTCATATTCTGCATTTACACCAATTGACTTTTTAAGTGTAACAGTTTCTGCTAAATTCTTTGTATATTTAGAAATTGCAGGTAAATAATCTTTACTTAACATATCTAAGCATGTTAATGCTTCAATATTTACAATTTTAGAATAGTGTTCTTGTCCGATTTCATATCTTGCATTAATTTCATTTTTTGTATAGATATCATGAGAAGTAAATAATTTAACATTCTTTTCATGTAAATAGTATTGTAAAGCTTCTGGTGTAGATTTTAAGTTTAATAATCCTCTCTTTTCAGCTTCCTTTACCCATGTATCATCATAACCATTACCATTGAAAATAATACGCTTATGATTAATAATTGTTTCTCTAATTAAATTATGTAATTCTTGATTGAAATCTTTGGCATTCTCTAATCTATCAGCGAATTGTCTTAATTCTTCAGCGACAGCTGTATTAAGCATTATGTTACAACAAGAAATTGAATCAGAAGAACCTAAAGCTCTAAATTCAAATTTATTACCTGTGAATGCAAAAGGAGAAGTTCTGTTTCTATCTGTTGTATCCTTTGGCAAAGGAGGTAATACATCTGCGCCAATCTTTAAGAATGTTTTACCATTAGCTTTTAATGGTTTATTAGATTCAATAGAATCAATTACTGCTTGTAATTCAGATCCTAAGAAAATTGAAATAATTGCTGGAGGTGCCTCATTTGCTCCTAAACGGAAATCATTTGATGCACTTGCTACTGATATTCTTAATAAATCTTGATATTCATCAACTGCTTTAATGACAGATACTAAGAATAATAAGAATTGAGCATTTTCTGATGGTGTATCACCAGGTTCTAATAGGTTAATACCTGTATTAGTAGACATTGACCAGTTATTATGCTTACCAGAACCATTAACTCCTTTGAATGGCTTTTCGTGTAATAAACATACTAAATTATGCTTTTTAGCAATTCTTTGCATTGTCTCCATTGTAATTTGGTTATGATCAGCTGCGATATTTGTTGTAGCGAATATAGGAGCTAATTCATGTTGGGCTGGTGCGACTTCGTTATGTTCTGTTTTGGCTAGAATTCCTAATTGCCATAATTCTTCATTTAAATCATTCATGAATTCCTGAACTCTAGTTTTAATAGAACCGAAGTAATGATCATCTAGCTCTTGACCCTTAGGAGCCATAGCGCCAAATAATGTTCTTCCTGTATAGATTAAATCTTTACGCTTTTCATAAACATCCTTATCAATTAAGAAATATTCTTGTTCTGGACCAACTGTTGTTTTAACAGAAGTAGCGTTTAATCCAAATAATTTTAAAATTCTTAGTGCCTCTTTATTCAATGCTTGCATTGATTTTAATAGGGGTGTTTTCTTATCTAGAGCTTCACCACCATATGAACAGAAGGCTGTAGGGATACATAAGCATTTATCTTTAATAAAAGCGAATGATGTTGGATCCCACGCTGTGTAGCCTCTTGCTTCACATGTTGCTCTTAATCCACCAGATGGGAATGAAGATGCGTCAGGCTCACCTTTGATTAATTCTTTACCCTTGAATTCCATGATGATTGTTCCATCATCTTCAGGGGAAATGAATGAATCATGCTTTTCGGCAGTAGAACCTGTCATTGGTTGAAACCAGTGAGTATAATGTGTAGCTCCATTTTCAATTGCCCAATCCTTCATAGCCTGCGCTACTGAATTGGCAACACTAATATCTAATTCCTTTCCATCATTAATTGTTTTCTTTAGTTTTTTATAAACATCAGATGACAATTTAGATTTCATTACCTTGTCGTTGAAGACGCGACAACCAAAATAATCTGTTACTTGCTTCATTTTCTTTCCTCCAAAAAAATAAAAGGGCAAGAAGGTCTTTAATAGTTGGCCTCCTTGCCTTATGCGACCATTATAAAGCCAAAAAAATTTAATGTCAATACATTTTTGAATAAAATTTTGTTAAAAAAGCGATTTCTGTATAAAAATAGGCATAAATTTGCATAATATACGAATAAAATTCAAAAAAAATTCAAAAAATAGAATATTTGTATTGATAATATAAAAAAATCGTGATAAATTATTTGTATATTTGATAAAAAATAGCAAAAATATCAAATTAAATTTTAAAAATTAAATGATTTATGAATAAAATTCAAACAATATTTTTAGTAGGAGGAGTATAAAATGAATGCTGAACATAAATTAAAAATTGCAATATTATCAGATTACAACAATTTCAAAAATAACATTTATAGTTTAATTCCACTCCTACCAATTAAAAGTGTTATATTTAAATTTTATGATTCAATAGCTGAGACAAAATCTTTAGTTGAAAATGAAGATATCGATATAATCATTTTAAATAAGTCATCTTATACAATTAATGAAATGAATTATTTATTAAATATAGATTATAAATATAAATCAGGTATATATGTTATTGATTCTTATTTTAAATATGAACAATTTTTTGAAAATCATTCTAAAGGATTTATCACAGTTAGAAGACCTCTAAGTATTAATAAATTTTTAGAGATATTAAAAATATCTATATTTGGTGTTTTAAAAAAGAAAAAATCAAAAAAAGATATTGATCTTATTAGAACGCTTGAAATGGCAAAATCATTTTTGATTATGTATGAAAATATGTTTGAGGATGAAAGTCATAAATATTTAGAAAAAATAGCTATGGATAATAGAACTACAATTTATAACGAAGCTAATCATATTATTTCTAAATATTTATTAGAAAAGGAGAATATTAAATATGAATGTGAAAATTAATGAAAATTTTGATAATTTATCTGAAAATTACTTATTTTCTGAAATTAACAAAAGAATTACTAAATATAAAGAAGAAAACAAAGCAGCTGATATTATTAAATTAGGTATAGGTGATGTTACATTACCTCTAGATAAAACTGTAATTGATGCTTTAATAAAAGCTTCTAATGAAATGGGTAATAAGGAAACATTTAGAGGTTATCCACCAGAGTATGGTTATGATTTCATGAAAGAGGCAGTAAAAAAATATTACAAAAGATTTAATGTTGAATTAGATTTGGATTCAATATTCATATCAGATGGAGCTAAATCAGATTTAGGAAATATTGTAGATATATTTGGTAATAATAATATTTATATTCCTAATCCGGTTTATCCAGTATATTTGGATTCCAATTTAATGAGTGGAAGAAATATTAATTTTATTAATGGATCAAAAGATAATAATTTCTTACCATTACCAACAAGTGATATCAAGAAAGGTTCAATTATTTATTTGTGTTCTCCAAATAATCCAACTGGTAGCTGCTATAAATACGATGAATTAAAAAAATGGGTGGATTTTGCATTAAATAATGATTCATTAATTATTTATGATTCTGCATATGAATCATTTATTTCAAGTGATGAATATCCACATTCTATTTATGAAATAGAAGGAGCTAAGTCTTGCGCAATTGAAATATGTTCTTTTTCAAAACAAGCTGGATTTACAGGATTAAGATGTGGATTTACTATTATTCCACTTGAAATTGTTTGTTCAAATCATCAAATTAATAAATTATGGAAAAGACGTCAAGCAACTAAATTTAATGGTGTATCATATCCAGTTCAAAGAGCTGCTGAGGCAGCGTTAACTGATAATGGTATTAAAGAATGTATGGATAATATCAAATATTATATGGTAAATGCTAAGATGCTTTCAGAATTATTTGATGAAAAAAACATTTATTATACTGGTGGTAAAAACTCACCTTATATTTGGTTTAAATGTCCTAATGATATGAAATCTTGGGAATTCTTCGATTATTTATTAAAGAATGCGAATGTTGTTGGTACTCCAGGTGCTGGATTTGGAACATTCGGTGAGGGATATTTTAGAATTACATCTTTTAATACTCATGAAAAAACAAAAGAAGCTGTAGAGAGATTAAGAAAACTTCTTTAGGAGCCAACTATAAATAAATCAAGATAATTTTATAAATTATTGAAAAATTT
>CAMJOZ010000025.1 GCA_946407635.1 uncultured Caryophanales bacterium | reverse complement strand
AATACCACTTATTATACTTAATGGTATTTGACTTATCGTCCAAACATCAAAATTTGATGTAGCAACTAGGTTTTTAAATGAATAAAATAAGACAATTACAAAAATATCATCACATGAAGCGCCAGCCATTATTAGCTCAGGAACATTATGTTCTTTACCATATCCCTCAGTAATTAGTTTTATCATTCTAGGTACTACAACAGCTGGCGATACTGCAGCAAGTACACTTCCTAATAATAATGCTTCTAAATATGAAATACCTAAAAACATTGGTGCAAATATAGTAACGCCTACAATTTCAAAACATGCTGGCAAAAAACACATTAATATAGCTGGTCTACCTATCTTTTTTAAATTATTAATATCTAAAGATAATCCACTTCTAGTTAATATAATAACTAAAGCAATTTGTCTTAAAAAAGATGATATGTTTATTAGTGTATCATCTACAATATTTAATACTGATGGACCTATTAATATTCCTAATATAATATACCATACAAGCTTTGGTATTTTTATTTTTTCAAAAACAAATCCACCTAATATTCCACAAGTAAAAATAATAAATAAAGATAAAAATATATTCATAATTCCTCCATAAATCATTAAAAAAAGCTGATTTATCCATGACAAAAAAATCATAGACGTCATCAGCTTAAATAAGCGGTTTAGCAATTTTGCAAGGGAGACAATCATTCCCTACAAGAATAATTATACTATTAAATTAAATAATAATAAATACTTGATTTAAACATTTATTAAAAGTAAAAGAAAAAAGGCTTGATACTTTATTGTATCAAACCTATTGTTCTTTAATGGGTTTGTACGCCAACTTTAATACAAAATTGTACGGCTACTTTAAATTTTGTACGGTCTCTCAATTTTTTATACCCCATTTTAAAAAAGTATACCCCTCGGTTAAAAAGTATACCCTTTAAACTATTTAATCTCTATTCCATTCCAAAAATATATTTAGATTATTTTTTTTTAAATCTTATCCCCATAAGGTAAAGATTTTATATAATTAGACATAAATAAATAATCAGGTTTCCCTGTTGAATCAACAGGCAATTTTATTTCTATATAAGGAAGAGTTTTATTAGCTTGTCTTCCGTAGGAATACTTATACTTTTCCATCTTGATTAATGTAATAATAAACATTTTAGCATATATATCAATATTTTCTTTTGCTCTTAATGTGTATAAATCTCTTCCGCTATAAAATGGCTCGTCTTGATAAAAAGTTGATAGTACACTTCCACCGCCTGCCACTGAAATTAAACCAGCATCCTGAGGTTGTTTTCCAGGTATCATTTCAACTCTTGCACTGACGCCATTATTTTCTGCAGTTCTAGCCACAAAATTAACATCCTTAATATCTTCATTACAATTAGATAATTCAAGATTAATTCCATATTTAACATCAAATAAATCGGATATTATAAATGGTTCCCACTTGCTAGTGTCAATTTCTTGCTGATTCTTGTTTTTAGTTATTACCGTTTCTTTAATCGTACCACTGCAACCATTATTGCGTGTTTGAATTTTCTCAATGTATTCATCCATATATTTCCAATCAGGATTTTCATTTTCATCAATAGGGAGCTTTATTATATCTCTTTTAATTTGTTTTTGACTTCTCTTTCTTCCATACGAATATCGATATGTATCCATATTAATAATAGTCACCAAAAATAAAGCTATGTTTTGATTCATATAAAATTTAGGTCTTAATACTTCAACATGATCGCTTGCTGAAAAAGGCAATTTTTGGTAAGTGCAATATCCCATTACAGCAGAATCTATAACAAGGCAATTTCCTTCTTCAGTGTAAAACTCATAAAAACCATCAACACCATTGTTTGATGCTTTAGTTGTAACGTAGGGATATTTTCCTTCACCATAATTTTCTAATTCTTCAACTTTTGTAGTTTTAGAGCCACTTATATCAAATAAGTCAACTAAAGGAAATTCCTTCCATTTTGAGGTATCTAACATATTACATACCCCCATTTTTTATTTTGTAAGCATAATAATCACGAATTGTCTGTTCAAACTGAGACTCGGATAATGTTGAATAATCAGTCTTCATATATGCTTCAATTAGCCATTCATCATCTTCATGAATATTCATATATATTGATTTAAGGGGATCTATCGTTTTATTAGTATAATAATCCAACCACATTTTTACTTTTTCAGTACCTAAACCTTTTTTCTTCTCAATTCTAGTATTTTTTAATATCTTAAATCCATCATCTTTACAATACATTAAATATGTTTTTTTATTGGGAACTTTTCTTTTATCTTCGTCTAAAATATATTTATTGTCAGCATCAGTTTTGAAATGTGGCACGCCAGTTTCAATGATAAGAGTAGTAACAACAGTTGATGCAGAAACTCCAAAAGTACCATCCGCTAAAGAAAATGAAGCTAGTAATGTATTATTTTTTAATAAATCACTATGAAATTTTTCAGCATCAAATCCATTTGCTTTTGAACTGCCAATTGCAAAGACATAAGGCAATATAACGGCAAATAAACTACCCTTTGGTAAAATTTCGCACCCCTTCAAAACCAATTTGGCGGCTACAGCATTATCTTTCCCACCAAAAGGAGGATTCATACACGCACCAACCTTATAATTAGAATTATAAGATGGTATTAAATCATTCACACTATTAAGTCTTAACATATCTCCGTTTAGAGCTTGAATTAAATTTAATCCGACGATTCTTAATGTTGTTATATAGAATAAATATATATAATCTTCATTTTCTATACCTGAGACTTTATTTCCGTTTGCATTATTGTAATTATTTATTATGTGCAGCAAGTAAGAAAGTGTAAAATTACCGAAACCACTGCAAAATTCAACAAAGAAATCTTCTTCTTTTAAATCTAATAGTTTAACCATGAAATTTGTTATATTAGCTGGAGTAGATATTATACTATTTTTCCCATTCTTATGAATATAAATATACTTGTATATTGTTTCAGAAATTAAAAGTTTGTCTTCATTGGTTCCATACTTAATAATTGGAAATATTTTATTAGATATATCCTTCAAAAAATCAAGCAATGAGTATATGGCACTATCTAACTCTTTCTTGCTTTTCATCGATGTACATGTCGATTTTATTAATGAAGTTACAGATGCTTTATTGCTTGTGTTTGTAAAAGAATACTTATCTATTTCTCCACCGCTTCTTACAATTAAAGTTTGCATTTCATCTATAATCGAAACTATAGAATCACTATCATACATTCCATCAACTATATTTTTTCTAAATTCATCATTAAAAAGGGCAAGAATACATGTATTAACAAACAATAGAGAATCTTTTACTTCTGTGTACTTTATATGTTGGTTTAAAGAACTAATAATTCCCTCAATTCTACTATCCACATCATTTACACCAAATGATCTTTTCGCAGTTGAACTTGGTGCATTATTATAACTTGACAATAAATTAGAATGATAATCTGGAGTATTCTTCCATTTAGTATATGTATCGTATTTTTTGTAATCAATCAGTGTAACCATTTCTGAACAATCTAATTCATTCAACGAACAGTAGACTAAATAATCAATTTTATTAGACTCACTATTTATTTCTTGAGCGGCTAAAGCATAAAGTTGATGCTCAATAGCTTTACTCTTCTCATCTTTATACTTATCAGGTGCCTTTAACTCTATAAACATAAAAATATCATTACTATGAGGTTTATATACAATAATATCAATTCTTGCTTTTTTTCTACTCGGACGGCCGATTGAATATTCTTTTTCAAAGGCTATATCTTCCATACTATATCCAAGTTCATTAACTAATTTCGTTACAACATATGCACGAACATATTCTTCATCGCCTGGTAGTTTACTAATGGTCCTATTATCTCTACGCTGACCATAATGAATTTCATCATTTGAAAAGTCGTATGATACAACAGCTTTGTTATCTGGCCATTGATCCAAATATTCCTCAACTAATTTTCTAAATGCATTCATAATTAATCCTCCACAATACCATTTTCTTTAAATAAATCTTCTAATTTGATTTTAGCAATAGCAGTCGGTTCGTGTTCTCCGCGTTCCCATCTACTAACTGATGCCAAGGATACATTGATAAGTTTTCCTAACTCTTCTTGTGAGAGATTAAGCTTTGCTCTCAGTCTAAGAATCATTTTAGGCCAATTAAAATCCATATTAAAATCCTCCATTTGAACACTTATAGTCAAATTTTATCACTTTTTTCTCAAAAATTCTACAAATCAATTGATTAAATGTTATTTTTGGACATTTTTTCTCAAAAAACTAGCAATGATTCTTTAATAATTTTCTCAATTTTAATTCCATACAATTCACATAGTGCATATAAAACATTAATCCTTGGCGTTCTTCTGCCACTTTCATAATTTCTTAATGCACAGCTTTTTATCCCTAAATATTCACATACACTATTAGCACTATATGTTTTATTTAATCTTGCTTCTCTTAAAGCTTTACCTAATTTTATTGTATCGAGTTCATGAATGTAAATACAATTACCAGGCATAAACTTAGTACACCATTTTTGAAATACATTTAATTTAATGCTTTCAAAACATTTTTTATCTATATCTATTTCTTTGTCATAAACATAAGCCATTAATACTTTAGTTTCTATATCAGATAGTTCATTACAAAACATCTCATATTCATCAAGCAATTTTTGTGACTCTTTTAATTCTTTGAAATAATGATCTATTTCAATCATTGTTACATCTTCTCTATTTATATATTCATTGCAACAAATGACACTTACATCTGCATCATATACTTTCCTGCACCAATATTTCATATAATATAAATTTCTTTGTTTTAAAAATATTTTCATTTAATAGTACCTCCATGAGTAACATATTAAATAAAAAGTAGGTTCTATCAAGTGAAAAATAGGAAAAGTTTATCTAACCCATAAAAAGTTTAAACAGTATATAAAAAGTTTTTACAACCCACCAAAAGTTTAATCAACCTAATTTTATATGCATTTAAATGTACGCCAACTTTAGTACAAAAGCAAAAAAATTGCCCAAAAAGGGCAAAAAAAAGAGTCATTTTGACCTTGTATCAATATGACACATACAAAATGACGCATTTTATTCAAATGGAGGCCCCGACCGGATTCGAACCAGCGATCGGGCAGTTGCAGTGCCGTGCCTTACCACTTGGCTACAGGGCCATAAGTTTTAACAAGTAATATTCTATCAAAGCATACCTTTTAAGTCAAATAATATTTAGTATTTTTTAAATAATTAGCACTCTACTGTTGACAGTGCTAATTTTAGAGGCTATAATATAAGTGTAGTCGGATATAAGGCTATGAAAGGTGGGATTATTTATGCAAAATTACGAAACAAATGAAAACGAAAATGTATTAGAAAAATATGGTCGTGATGTTGTTAAGCTTGCAAGAGATGGTAAGATTGATCCTGTTATTGGACGTGATGAAGAAATTAGACGTATAATCAAAATCTTATCACGTAAAACAAAAAATAATCCAGTATTAATCGGTGAGCCAGGTGTAGGTAAAACAGCTATCATTGAAGGTTTAGCAAGACGTATTGTCGCTAATGATGTTCCTACTTCTTTAAAGAATAAAACAATATTCGAACTAGATATGGGTGCCTTAGTTGCTGGTGCGAAATATCGTGGTGAATTTGAGGAGAGATTAAAAGCCGTCCTTAACAAGGTTAAAGAGTCAGATGGTAACATTATTATGTTTATTGATGAAATTCACTTAATTGTTGGGGCAGGTAAATCAGATGGCGCACTTGATGCAGGTAATATGCTAAAACCAATGCTTGCAAGAGGTGAATTACACTGTATAGGTGCGACAACTTTAAAGGAATATCGTGAATACATTGAAAAGGATTCTGCTCTTGAGCGTAGATTCCAAAAGGTTTTAGTTTCTGAGCCTTCAGTTGAAGATACCATTTCAATATTACGTGGTATTAAAGAAAGATTTGAACTTCATCATGGTGTAACAATCCAAGATTCTGCGATTGTTTCTGCTGCGACACTATCTAACAGATATATCACTGATAGATTCTTACCAGATAAGGCTATCGACTTAATTGATGAGGCTTGTGCTTCTTGTCGTATGGAAATAGATTCAAAGCCTACTGTACTTGATGATGCGGATAGAAAAATAGCTCAATTAAAAATTGAAGAAATGGCTCTTAAAAAAGAATCAGATCCAGCAAGCCAAAAAAGATTAACTATTATCAAGGATGAATTGTCAAAGCTTGAAATTGAGGCTAAGGAACTTGAAGCTAAATGGATTAGCGAGAAAAATGAAATTCAAAAATATAAGAATATTAAAAAGGAATTAGAGGATTCTAAATTCAAACTTGAAAAAGCATTCAATGAAGGTGACTATAAAAAAGCATCAGAGCTTCAATATTCTACTATTCCTTCACTTGAAGCTAAGATTAAAGAATATCAAGAAAAATCTAAAACTGATCATTTATTATCAGAATCTGTTAGTGAAGAGGATGTTGCTGAAGTTGTTGCTAAATGGACTAACATTCCAATTAGTAAATTAATGCAGGGCGAAAGAGAAAAAATATTAACACTAAAGGATACATTAAAAGAAAGAGTAATTGGTCAAGATGATGCTGTTGAATTAATAGCTGATGCGATTATTCGTCAAAGAGCAGGTATTAAAGATGAAAATAAGCCAATTGGTTCATTCTTATTCTTAGGCCCAACAGGTGTTGGTAAAACCGAACTTGCTAAAGCATTAGCTGAGGCACTATTTGATAGTGAATCGCATATAGTTAGATTAGATATGAGTGAATATATGGAGCCTCATAGTGTGGCTAAATTAATCGGTGCTCCTCCTGGATATGTTGGATATGATGAAGGTGGTCAATTAACTGAAAAGGTTAGACGAAGTCCATATTCAATCATCTTGTTTGATGAAATTGAAAAAGCCCATCATGATGTATTCAATATTCTTCTACAAATTCTAGATGATGGTAGATTATCAGATTCCCAAGGTAGAACTGTTGATTTCAAAAATACAATAATTATTATGACATCTAATTTGGGTAGTGAATTACTTCTATCTCATGATTCAGATTCAAAGCATAAAGTTGAAATGTTATTAAAACAATCATTTAAACCTGAATTCTTAAATAGAATTGATGAAATAATTACATTCAATCCATTAAATAAAGATGTTCAAATGAAGATTGTATCTAAATTATTACATAATCTTAACTTGAGATTATTAACTCAAGAAATCAATATTACCTATACTGATTCTCTTAAAAAATACATCCTTGATCAATCATTTGATGAAGAATATGGTGCTAGACCAGTTAAAAGATATATTCAAAAATACATTGAAACATTTATTGCAACTAAAATTATTAAAGGTGAAATTAAGCCTAATGTTGAATATGTTTTAGATGCCAATAATAATGAATTAAGATTATTATTGAAATAATAAAAAAAGAGATCTCCTTTCTCGATTGAAAGGAGATTTTTTTAATATTAATATTTAACATAAATTAATGAATCACTTGGTTCTAATTGAATTTCTTGTTCTTCATCCATTTTTTTAGCAAGATATTCAATATTACCATTTTTAATAATACCTAATAACATACATGCTTTATCTGATCCATGATAAAAAGCATTAATTAATTCTGCTTTAGATTTAAATTTTAAATCCTGTTCAGTATCTAAAATTTCTTTTACTTTGTTTATTTTAACATCAAAAGTATCTCCACCAACTTCATCATCAATTGTTAATAAACCATCAAAGAATGGTTTTGAGTCAGTATTTAACGCTAATTGACTTAACAATAAACTCATTATTCTATTACTAATAATAGCATTCTTAATATTAAAATCTTTTACACTATTTAAATTTCTAGAATCTAATAATTCTGTAATGAAAGGAATACCGTGTCTATCTGGCAATGCAGATTGTAATGCAATTAATGTAACGAATACATTCGCATCATATGAATCACTACTAACAGTATCATCAGATAATATTAATACTTTTCTAATTCCATCAGTTGCCTCTAAATCCTTTATTAAAGATTTAGTATCATCTTTATGATATTCTTTTACTTCAAAATTAGCTTTATATAAAGGAATAGATAATTTTAAGTTATCAATAATAAATTGTCTTTTCTTATTGTCACCTATAACAAATACTGTAAAATCTTCGTGCTTTTCTTTATCAACAAAGATAAGTTTTCTACTAGGCTTGTATGGTGTATCTCTTTTCTTAGAGATATCCTTTTCATCTTCTGCGAAAACAAATAATTTATGATATTTAATAATAGGTATAGCATTATTGTAATTAGCTAAATAACCATCTACTCCTGAATTATTATATGAATAGAATTCATATCCATCATATGATAATAATTCTAAATAAATATTTGACATTAATGGTTCTATAATTGTTTGAGCAATTATTTGACCAATCTTTTTATTAAATGAAACTGGAATAATAGATTTAGATTTTAAATTCTTAATTGTATGAGATAAATCTTCTATCTTATCCTTTGTTTCTTCAGAATCAAGTTCAACAACTATATTACAATTCTTATTAATATTAAAATTACCTAAGGCAAGCATAATCTTTAATGTTAATAAATCTGAATTAGATATATTCTCATCATCACCATGAGTCATATCTTCTCTAGATACAATAACTATGTTAGATGCCTTTTCAATTGATATATCTTCTAGGTTACCTCTTAATAAAGGATTTCCTTCCTTTACAATAACATTAATCTTCTTTTTGTTTTTTGATGTATCATAATTTGAAATAACCGATTCTAACTCTGTTGTAATATATTCTTTATCCTTATGAGATAAAATAACAATATTATTTTTAAATCCTTTACACATTAAGTTATAAACAATATCAGGAACCTTACCATTATAATTTAAAATAACAAAATGGTTTTCTACAATGATTTTACCTTTAGCTTTAGATTTCTTATCAATATAAACTCTAATAGCTGCAGTTAATGTTGCGATTATAGCACCTGAGAATAATACCATTCCAATAGCTATTACAGCTACAGCTAATATCATTAATCTCATATCTTCATTAACATCATATTCATTTATTGAATTTACAGAAATCATCCATTTAACAGCTGTAATAAATGCCTTAAAGAAATTACCACCAAAATATTTACCACCAGTATCAATAGATAAAGCTATTATTGAGGCAATAATTAAAACAATAAAATTAATTAATAATAATTTCATTATTGTTACAATTAACGGCTTTTGATAAGTTTTTAATGTTGTTTTTGATTTAATTTTCAAAAATAATGATTTAAAAAATTTTTTCATATTATTTCCCTTATAATTTAAAAAGTAAAAAACGCTAATTAAATTTTACAATAAAATTATTATTTTGAATAGTATTAAATATATTAAAGAATAAAATTAAAACTCCTTTCAACAAAGAAAGGAGTAATTTTTATTATAAAATTTCAATTAAGAATATATAGTTTTCATCAGAATTTCTCTTAATTGTATATGTTCCTGATTCTAATTCATATGTATATAATGTTGGTGTAGATGTTGTATCTTGTGTTTTAATTGTTGAGCCGTCCTTTTGAATATCAATCTTACCAGCACTACCCTTACATCTAGCTGCGATATTTACTGTTGTTTTTTCTGTTAAAGTAAAAGTAATAATACCCTTGCTATCCATCTTATAACATACATCTAATGAAGTACCATTATAATTATAAGAACCTTTATCAGTCTTATAGCTATTTTTAGCAACTGTAAATGTAACATCACCAGTTACTACATCCTTACTTCCAGTAAATACTAATGTAGAGGGTTCTTTCATACTTTCTATAGTAGCAATAGCACTACTTAATTTAGAATAATTAGTTATTTTTTCTTTTTCACTTGAAGAAAGTGATTCATAATTATTTTTAACATCATTAACTAAAGCTTTATCTGTTTTAGTTATTTCGTTAGGTAATTTATCAATTAAAGCAATAACATATTTAGTTTTAATTGATGATATATCAGTTATCAATGCTTTATCTTCATCGTTTAAATCATTATATGTATTGATAATTGTTTTATATGTTTCTAAATCATTTGCAGTTTCAATTAGATTATTAATATTATAAACATTATATAATCCATTATATTTATTGATTGCTTCAAGTAATATATTGTAATTTGTTATTTGAGCTTCTTGATTATCATCTAATATATCATATAAAACCATTGCATTTTCTATTAATGACTTTTTATCTAAAGATACTTCACCAATTTTATTAATAGAATCAATACAATTTTGAACTAAATATTGAGCATATTGATTAATAGCATTTACTAAAACATTATAATTAGATGGACTTTGAGATGAATCAAATACTAATAACATATTATAAGCTCTTCTTGCTTCATTAATCTTATCGTTTGATTCTTTATTAACAGTTCCAATTTGATTAATTAATCCTTCAGTATATGTTTTATAATTTAAAACAAATTCATTATATTTAGCATATGGATTATTTAAGCTTCCTCTATTTGATTCATTAACACTTAAATAAGCATTTATTGCTTTAATAATTTTATTATAGCATTCAACAGTCTTATCTAAATTAGCTGGTATCTCATTATAATATTGATTAGCTAATTCAATTAATTTTGCATTATATGATGTTGAATCATATTTTTTAAATGATAATTTAGTTAATGTTGTTTCTTTATCCATTGCAGTTGAAGTTATGTAATAAACCCCAGGATTTAATACTGTAGTACCACTACCATTAAGCATTACCTTACCATCTGATCTTATTAATTGTCCAGCAAATAGTCCACCTGTACCTGATAATTCTAATGTTACTGATGCTGAATCAGTTAATTTAAATACAACGCCTTGTCCTTTAAATTTACAAGATGAGCTTGTAATACCAGAAATATTATTATAATAAATATTATTTAAATTAGAACTTCCTTTATCTTTAGCAAGTGTTGCTTCAAATGTTCCGCTTGATAAATCAATAGGATTATCTGCAGTATAAAGTGATGAAGATTGAGAAGTCTTTGATGATGCTTTATTAGCTACAGTTCTATATTTAGATCCAGCAAATTTTATTACTTCATTTTTAGCAACAACACATGAAGTTAAATAACAATCAGATTTTTTATTTACTGAATCATAATAAAATTGAGTTGTTGATGTATCAAATTTAGAATAATCAATATTACCATATTTGCATCCATTAGTAACAACATCTTCTCTATTTTGTACTTCTGATGCTCCACCACCATATAACGTACCAAAGCATGAAACATATTCATTTTTATAACATTTTGCATATCCATTTTTAGATTGATATACATTTTTACAACCTTCGTAATAATTATATTCTGAATAAATATAACAATTAGCTCTTAGTGATGTAATGTAGCTTAATTCAGCATCAGGATCAGTTATATTATCGTAGTTATAATTATTATAAAAATGTAAATTAGCTTGTCTTGTTAAAGTGATTCTTGAACCACAATTATACCAATAATTATGATGTACAGTTATATTAAATTGTAAAGAATCATCTGATGAACCTATTAAATTTGTTTTATGGCAATACTCAAAATAATTATAACTTAATGTGTAATATTGACCACGTTTGAAATCACAAGACCCATCACCTTCTGATTTATCACTTTCAGCTGGACTTGCAATATCAGGCTTTAAGAATGAATTGTGGTGTATCCAGCATCTTTCAACTGATGCTGTAATCGCTCCATTAGCTTGGACACCTTCCATACCCAAAGCATCTTCTGGTGTATTCATAAATGTAATATTTCTAACTTCAAAAGATTTACCTAAATCAGCACTTGCACTCTCACACATAAAATGGATTCCCCATCCATCAAGTGATGCATCGTTACCAACACCTTCAATAGTAACATTTTTCGCACTCTTCATACGAGCCATATGACCGTTATCACCTACTGATCCACCATAATCATTTGAATCATATGATGTTAAGCCAGTAATTAATGATTCATTTGAAGCATCAAATTTACCTTCTTTATATAATCCCGAATCAGATACACAACCAACAATTCTTACAACTAAAGGTATATTATCATTTGCTAAATCTTGTAATATTCCTTGATTATCATTTCCTTTAGCATAATATGTTTTGCCACTAGACACTTTTTTACATTCATCCTCGTGTCCCACTTCACCACATTTTTTACCAGCAGTATTTAAAATATTACCAATACCTGTAACAGTCTTAGAGCCATAAGTTAATGTAACTGTATTTTTGTTATTATCAGTAACATATATTACTTTTGCATTATCCTTTAATGATCCATCATCATTATATGCACCAACACCTTCTGTATATCCAAAATGAGCATATCCTGATCTATCATATGAAACAACATCTACATTAACTATAGACGCAGTTCCTGTTGATTCACTACCAGATATTACAGGAACAATTTTAATATCATAATTGCCTTTCTTTAAACCAAATATTTCAGCTCTTTTATAATTATTTACATCATAAACATAAGCTTCTTTATCATCCAATTTAACAAATGAATCATTCTTCTTTAAATAAATATTATAGCTTTCAGCGTTACTTATTTTTTCAAATTCTATATAAGCAGTTTCAAATTCACCTGAACAATCTAATACATTTATTTCCCCTTCAGTTTTAACTGTACCACTACCACTTGTTAATAAACCTTGATTCTCATCTTCGTCAGTATAATATACAGTTGAGCCAATTTTATCAACAGATACTGAATCAGAATTAGATGAAACTGAAATATATTTAGGATTTAATGGTCCATATTCTGATGAATTTAATCCATCAACATTTTCATTACCATTACCTTCTTCATTTTGATTATCAGAATCATTACTACTTGAACCACATGATGATAATGCTAAAAATCCTGATAACATTATTACTCCTAAGAATAGTCTTTTAACCTTCATAAACAACACCTTCAACTTTCATTTTCAAATATATAACAAATTAAGAAAGCGTTTTATTGGTATATTTTAAAAAAAAATTAAAATAATATAATTATTAATTATATTCATTGTTTTCTATTACATTCAAATGAAAAATGTTATAATAACCTCAAGGATGTGATTTATATGGAAAATATAGATATGAATAATTTACCTAAACATATAGCTATTATTTGTGATGGTAATGGTAGATGGGCTAAAAAAAGATTATTACCAAGAACTATGGGACATAGAAAAGGTGGATTCAATATTAGAGACATCTCAAGATACGCAAACAAGTTAGGAATCAAATGTGTTACATTTTTCTGTTTTTCAACTGAGAATTGGAATAGACCACAGGCTGAAGTTGATTATTTAATGACTGCCCCATTAAGATTTATAAAAAGATTTAAAAAATCATTAATTGAGGGTACTACTTCTATTAAATTAATTGGAAGAAAAGATAGATTAAGTGAAGAATTCTTAAATACGTTTAAGGAACTTGAAGATGCGACTAAAGATCATACAGGATGTAGAATCAACATTTGTGTTGATTATGGTTCTTATGAAGAAATAACACATGCTGTTAAAATAATCGCAGAGGATTATAAAAATAATAAAATATCTTTAGATGATATAACACCACAATTAATTGAAAATAATTTATATACAAAAGATAATCCACCTCTTGATTTATTAATAAGAACATCAGGCGAAAAAAGAATTAGTAATTTCTTATTATGGCAATTAGGTTACGCTGAATTATATTTCACAGATACATTATGGCCTGATTTTGATAATAAAGAATTAGATAAAGCTATAATTGATTACCAACATAGAGAACGTAGATTTGGTGGATTAAAAGATGAAAATAAATAAAATAGAACCACAAGGATATTGTAAAGGTGTGATTAGAGCCTTAAAGCTTTGTGATGATGCTATAAAAAATGAAAAAACACCAAGACCTATATATTTACTTGGCAGTATTATTCATAATAGCTTCGTTGTTGAAGATTTAAAGAATAAAGGTGTAATTCTATTAGAAAATCCTAAAAAATCAAAAATAGAGCTTTTAAATGAGATTAATGATGGTACTGTAATCTTTTCAGCTCATGGTGTATCACCAGAAATTTATTTAGAAGCTAAAGAAAAAGGATTAAATATAATAGACGCAACATGTGGATATGTTTTAATGGTTCATAATAAAATAAAAGAACATTTAGATAATGGATATACTTGTATATATATTGGAACTAAAAACCATCCTGAAGCTTTAGGTGTATTAGGTATATCTTCTTCTATTATTTTTATCAATAACATTGATGATATTGATAAATTAAATATCGATAATGAAAAGATATATGCTACAAATCAAACAACATTATCAAAATATGATTTAAATGATATATTTGTTAAATTAAAAAATAAATATCCAAATATTATCATTGATGATAAAATTTGTAATGCAACAACAATAAGACAAGAAGCTATGATAAATCAAGAGGATGTTGATTTATGTATTGTTGTTGGTGATCCTAATTCTTCTAATACAAAAAAATTATATAAAGTATCTAAAGAAATAAGAGGAATTGATACTATTTTATGTGAAGATTTAAAATCTTTAGATAAATCTAAATTGAAAGGAATTAATTCTATTTCTATTTCTTCTGGAGCTTCTACTCCTTCTTATATAGTTGATGAAATAATTGAATATTTAAAGACAATTTAAAGGGGCTGTTAAGAAACTAAAAAAATCTTAACAGCCCCTTCTTTTATCTTAATGATATTTATAAAACTAAAAGTCCTTCAACAATGAAACTTCTTTAAAGAAGCATTCGAAGGACTTTTTAATTATTAATATATTACGCAGTTTTCTAATGGTATTATTTCAAGATTAACATCACCAAGTGTAAAGCTTCCACCAAAATAGCTTTCCTTTTTTTGATTATTATATGACATCTCATAATATGACTTATGATATCCATTTATATCAGTTAAAGAGAATTGGAAGATATAGATACCATTATAATCAACACCATATTGATTTGGATAGCTTACAGGATACTTATTTACTTCATCTGTATAAGCTGAATCTATTGATGCAACTAATGTGTAAACATCATTATCCTTATAATACTTTAAATGTGATGATGGGGAATAATTTATTTCAAAGCTATCTCTTAATGAAAAGTATTTAAAGAAGCCCCTATCTTCAACACAAATAGCTTTATATTCTCTATTAGGATATTCAGAAAATGGTGCTCTATTTCTATCATTTTCATCTATTTTAGAAATTAAATAAGTTTTATCATTTATTTT
Organism: uncultured Caryophanales bacterium; assembly: GCA_946407635.1. Taxonomy (GTDB): domain Bacteria; phylum Bacillota_I; class Bacilli_A; order Acholeplasmatales; family Anaeroplasmataceae; genus Anaeroplasma. The sequence continues at coordinate 3,248 of CAMJOZ010000025.1, read as the reverse complement.
CTGAGACAATGTCCCTTCACCAGTTCTATAATATTCCTTTCCAAGCTTTTTTACTGGATCACATTCATACTTAGCAGTAGAATGAGTAACTTCTCCATTTTGAATTTCATAATTTGAATACCTGATTATTGTATAGCTTCCTTTATATTTATCGTATAAATCTCTTTTTTCTTCTATTTCTTTATAGAACTCATCCATTGTTATTTCATTTTTATATTCAGCAATTTCAGATTTAAATGATATTGAATCATTATTACTAGAATTATCACAAGACACAATAATAATCATTGAAGCAATCAACAAAATAGATGATAGTATTTTTGATAGTTTCATAATCAACACCTCACATTTATTATATATAATCAGGGAATATAAATAAAGGGGTTGTTAAGAAACTAAATTAGTTTCTATCAGCCTTTTTTCATTGTTTTTTATTAAATATTACGATTTTTACTTATAATATTTAGCAAAGAAATAGTTACAAATATTATTACCGCAGTGAAATTTAGAGGGGGAGTTTCTTAACAGCCCTTTTCATTTACTTTATTAATTTTTCATAAATTAATCTTTTAGCTTCATCTTGTATTCTTGAATAAAATACATATCCACATAAAGTATAATTTAATGTTAATGCTAGATGCTGAACAGCTAAATTCTTAGGATGAGTATCAATTCTAATTGATTCTCTTTTTGTTTCTTTAGCATATACTTCAGCATATTCCATTAATTCTTTTGCTATACCAGCATTTTGAAATGATGTTCTGGTTGCAAGTCTATGTATAGTTAGATAATTATCTCCATTTGTTAGCCAATTGCCATATGGATTATCATATTCAGGCTCTTTACCTTCATATACAACAACACCAGCAATAATATCATTTTTTATATTTATATAACAATTAGCATTCATAATATCATTATATAAATCTATTCTTCTAGGATAACCATCTGGTGCGTTCCATTGTTTAGATCCAGATTCTTTTAATCTTAATCTAGCATCTTCAATACACACCATAATACCATCTAAATCTGATTCTAATGCTCTTCTAATCATTTTAATACCTCACTTATAACATTTTTAAGTGATTCATCAGAAAAATCAAAATGATCATATATATCACTGATTTTTCCATGAGGAATTATTGTATCAGATCCAAATGAATGCTTAATAACATTTGAACTATATTTATTTAATTCTTTAAATTCAAGAATATGATGATAAAGTGTACCACTTGATACAAGCTGTTCTATTACTAACATTTCTTTATTCATATTGAATAATTTATGTAGCATATCCTCATCCATAGGTCTAATTGATTTAGCATCAATTAGCATACAATCAAAATTATTATCTTTGATAATCTTATTTAATCTTTCTAAATCAGGACCATAAGAAATAACAATTAATTTATTACCTTCATTTAATATTTCCCAATTTAAATTAGTTTCAAAATCATAATTAAGATCTTCTTTTAAAATCTTACCTCTTGGATATCTAATGGCAACTGGTCCATTCAATTTAAATGCATAATTAAATAAACCAACTATTTCTTTATCATTTCTTGGCATTAAGATAGTCATATTAGGCATAGCCTCAAACATAGATACATCATATAGACCTTGATGTGTTTCCCCATCTTCGCCAACTATACCAGATCTATCAATACCAATTATTACATTATAATTACTTCTAGCGATATCATTTAATATTTCATCATATGCTCTTTGAGCAAAAGTTGAATACATTAAAAGTACTACCTTCTTATTTGATAATGCAATACCTGCACTCATTACAGCAGCGTGTTCCTCAGCAATACCAACATCTACGAAGCTTTCTGGATATTTTTCTGAAAATTCATCAAGCTTCGCTCCAGATTTCATGGCTGGAGTAATAACTGTAAATTCTTCTTTTTCTCTTTTATTAACTAAATAATTAGAAACTATTTGTGAATAACTAATATAATCATCACAATTATTTAGAGGTTTACCTGTTGCAATATCAAATGGTTCAACACCGTGGAAATTACCACTTTTATCTTCTTCAGATGGTTTATATCCTTTACCTTTTTTAGTATGTAAATGTAAAACAACAGGAGATTTAGCTTCTTTTACTCTCTTTAATAATTTAATAGTCATTTTTAAATCATTACCATCATATGGACCATAATAATCAAAGCCCATATCCTCAAAGATATTATCTTGTTGGATAAAGCCTTTAATACCACGCTTCAGTTGGTGGAACCATCTACAAATAAATCTAGGTGATATTTTTGTCAAAACTGTTTTTAAGCCTCTAACAAAACCAGAACCCCTTAATTTTGAAAATGCCTTTGATAGAGCACCAACTGATTTAGAAATACCCATTTTATTATCATTTAAAATAATAATAGCTCTTTTATCATTAGTTTGACCTAAATAATTTAAGCCTTCCATTGCTATACCATTACTAATTGATGAATCTCCAATTAACGATATAACCTTTTTATTTTCATCTTTATCAGTAAATAAAATACCACTCATCGCAGAAATAGATGTTGAAGAATGACCTGATTCCCAAATATCATATTTAGATTCACTTCTTTTAATATATCCAGAAATACCACCATATTGTCTTAAATTTTTAAAATCCTTTGCTCTACCTGTTAAAATTTTATGAACATAGGATTGATGACCAACATCAAATAAAAGCTTATCTTTTAAAGGGTCGAATACGTAATACATCGCAACAGTAATCTCAACGACACCTAAATTCGATGATAAGTGGCCTCCTGTTCTTGATATATTTTCAATTAGAAATGTTCTAATTTCTTTACATAATTCTTTTAATTCCTTATATTTAAGATTCTTTATAAATGATGGGTCTTGTATGTTTTCTAAATCAAACATATAATCACCCACTTTTATTGAATTATTTTTCTATTTAATTATTCCATCCAAGATGGATCTGAAGGATTCTTTTGGAACTTTAATACTTTATTAATATCAGCTTCACTAATATATTTTTCTTCAGCAGCTACCTTAACTAAAGTTTCAAAATTTGAAATTGAATGATTTTCACATTTTGCAGCTTCTAATCTTTCAATACCCTTTGTTAAGCCATAAGTAAAGATAGAAACGATACCTAATACATTCGCACCAGCTTCTCTTAATACTTCAACTACTTCTAGTGAAGAACCTGCAGTAGAAATTAAATCTTCAACAACTACTACCTTTTTACCTTCAGGTACGATACCTTCGATTTGATTTCC
>CAMJOZ010000024.1 GCA_946407635.1 uncultured Caryophanales bacterium | reverse complement strand
TTTTACCTGAATTATTATGATTACAATCTACAATAATTGCTGGATTTTGATATTTATCTTCTCCATACATAGATATTAATCTCATAATATCCTCATAATGGTAGTTTGGTTGTGAATCACCATGCTTATTTGTATATCCTCTTAAAATACAGTGTGTTAAATCATTACCTTTAGTTTCTACTTCCCAGCCTCTATAAATAAATTTATGTCTACTTTGGGCAGCATGAACTGAATTAAGCATAACCTTATAATCGCCTGATGTTGGGTTTTTCATACCTACAGGGGCATCAACACCTGAAGCAACAAGTCTATGTTCTTGGTTTTCAACACTTCTCGCACCAACCGCAACATAAGACATAATATCAAATAAATATCTATAATTATCAGGATATAGCATTTCATCTGCAGTTGAGAATCCTGTTTCTCTTAAAACATCCATATGTAATTTTCTTACTGCGATTACACCTTGAACCATATCTACATCAGCGTTTGGATTTGGTTGATGTAGCATACCCTTATAGCCTTCACCTGTAGTTCTAGGCTTATTTGTATAAATTCTAGGAATAAAGAATAATTCATCCTTAACTTCTTCATAAATCTTTTTTAATCTCTTGCAGTAATCTAAAACAGCGTCTTCTCTATCAGCACTACAAGGACCAATAATCAATATTAATCTATCATCCTTGCCAGTGAAAATATCTCTTATTTGTTTATCATTTTCTTCTTTGATTTTTACTAAATCATCAGATAATGGATATTGTTCTCTAATATCCTTTGGTATTAATACTTTTCTTTTGAAATCCATATTTGACATATATTTATACTCCTAAATTAACTTATCTCTTAAATTTACAGCGTAATATTCTGCAATAACACCAAATACATTAATACCAATAATAATAACTGGTAAGAATGAAACTAACGCAATTGGCTTAAATGGTATAAATGATAATAATACACAAATACCAACTGTTAAGAAAACTACTAAAAAATCACATAATAATATAATAAAAATACTCTTAATATTAACAACTTTTCTAAATTTTAGCTTATCATCTCTTTGAGCAAACCAAGCTTCAACAAGTGAAATAAATGCATATAATATTGCAATTAAAGCAATTGATATCATGAATGACATTTCCCATAAAGTGAATAAATAAGTCGCTCCAGCAATTAATGTTACTTGGAATACTGAATCAAGTATTAAAACTAATATTGTTCTAAATATACTTTTTTTAATACTATTCTTTTTAATAAAGAATCCAGTTAAAAATGATCCTAAAAATATACCAACACCTATTGATGCCATGAATACAGCGAAATATCCACCAATACCATTAACAACATTATGAACATTATCATTCAATGTTTCTTTATATTGAGCTTCAATATTATTATATTCTTCAATAAAATCTTTAATTATTTTTTCTAATAGATTATCTTTAAACCATTTACCAAAATTCCAACCAACTTCTTTTACAGTATCAATAAATTTATCAATAAAATCATTAATATTCATACTGAAATTATTGATTGTTTCACCCATTTCTTTATTTAAATCTGTTAATTGTGATTTAGCACCAAAATAAAATATCAAAAAGCCAATTCCACCACAAATTAATATAGTGACAATTGGTATAAAAAAATATTTATAACTTTTAAAATATAATTTTAAAGAATTCTTAACCATATAATTAAACCTCAGAAAAAATTATAACACATTAGAATATTAATATGTAGAAAATTTTTAGATTTTTTTCATAAAAAAAGATGTGGTCATAAACCACATCAAATTTTTTAACAATATAAATTATAATACCATTTATCAATATTATTTCTTAAGATTATATTCGCAACAACAAAAGCTATTAATGATATAACTATATCAATTATTACTGCTATAAATAATTCTACAAAAATTGTAAATACAATATTTAAAGCAATAAATATCGCAATAGATAATAAGCTTACTAATAGCATATATAATGTTGAACCACCACGTTTAATAGCTTCTACTTCAGTTTTATAATTTTGAAGTGGCTTTCTCATATTGAATATAACACCCATAATTGTAACAAATAAATTAAATATTATCATAAATATAGGTGCTAAAATTGTAACAATAATACCTAAATTATAAACAAATCCTAAAATAATACCAGCAGCTATCGCAAATGGAGTTGTTAAAATTAATGAAACAATAATTTTAGGTAATACTACATCCTTACTTCTAAGTGGTAATGTTTTAACAATCCAGAATGTTTTAGAATCACCTGCAAACGCAAATGATGTATATGGTGTTATACCATACATCATACCAACCATAGGAATCATTACAGAACCAACATAAAGTGCAATTATTCTTAGTTTTTCAGGATCTTCTGTGTTTCCTTGAGAAGAAACATTAGCTATAAAAATCATAACAATGGACATTATTGGTCCAATTAAAGTATTAATCATTAATTGAAATGAAGAAAAAATATAAGAAAAATCTTTCTTTATTAAGGCTTTAGTAACACCTTCAACCTTATATTCCATTTCACTATATGATTTATATTTTTTAGATTCACTTATTCTATTTACAACATCATATGTAAATATAAATAATAAACTAGAAACAACTAATAAACCAATATTTGTTCCTAAATATAATAATAATCCTGATATCTTTCCCTCAAATAAGGCATCTCTTATAAAAAACATTGGGAAATAAACATATTTAAATACTTCTGCAGTATTAGTAAACATATTAATTTTTTGATCATCATTTGGTAAATAAATTAATAAATATATACCAACAAATATAACTAAATAAATAATTGAAGAAATTAATGTTCCATATTTAAATTTAGAAAATATTAAATGCGTTAATATACTTAAAATACCAAAAACCAAAATAGGAAAAGCTGGTAAAAAGAATATAGCACTAATAATTATTAAAATACTTAAGATTGCTGGATAATAAATACAAACAATTATTAGTGTTGGTAATAATGCTAAAAGTGAAAATTTAAATTCAGAAAAATAAATATCAATAAGCTTCGCTGTTAAAATTGAACTTCTTTTAACAGGTAATGCTTTTAACATTTCATAATCCTTAGATCCAAATAAAGTTCCCTTAACCTTCATAAATGAAGTAAACATTATTAATAACAATGCTATACACATTATTATTAAAACAAATGTAGTTGGTACCGGTGTATCTTTAAATAAAAGATAAAGCATTATGTTACCATAAATTGATAAGAAAATACCTAAAGCACCTAATATAACTGTTACAACACTAGAACCTATCTTTTGAGAATTATTTTGACTTCTAAAGGAATTTAATCCATTAAGGAAATTAACCTTAATTAAAGTAATTAATTCACTCATTTCATTATCTCCATAAATTCATCTTCAAGTGAGCTTTCACCCTTAATTTCATCTACTATTCCTTGTTTAATTATTTCACCATTTTTTATAATTGCAATCTTATTACAAAGCTTTTCAACAACCTCAAGTACATGTGATGAGAAGAAAAATGAAACACCTTTTTGAGCTTCTTCTCTCATTATTTCTTTAATTTGGAATGTGGCCTTTGGATCTAGTCCAACAAATGGCTCATCCATAATAATTAATTTAGGATGATGTACTAAAGCACTAATAATAGCTAATTTTTGTCTCATACCATGTGAATAAGCTTTAATAGGCTTTGTTAAATCATTTCTTATTTCAAATATATCTGCATATTTATTAATTTCTTCTTCTCTATTTGTAACCTTAAAAATATCACAAATAAAATTGATATATTGAATACCAGTTAGACTTTCATATAAATCTGGATTATCTGGAATATATGCAAAATCTCTTTTGCATGCAAGTGGATCATTTTTAATACTTTTACCATTTATTAATACTTCTCCACTAGTGAATGGTAGAATACCAACAACAGATTTTATAGTTGTTGATTTACCTGAACCATTAGGTCCAATAAATCCATAAATATCTCCATCTTCAATCTTAATATTGACATTTTTACATCCAACCTTACCATCTTTATAGATGTGAGTTAAATTATTAATTTCAAGCATAAAACTAAAACCTCCAAAAATTATTATACCACACTGGCAATTTTAAGCAATCAAAACTGATAGTCATAACCTATCAAAAAAGCCAGGAATTAATCCTGGCATAAATGATTATAATATTTCACCTTTAGGTCCATCAACGATATCTATTTTATAAATATCACAATCAATTGATGTTTGTTTTTTATATTCAGATTTAATATATTTTTCCATCTCTTCTATCTTATCATTAGAAACAAGTGCGATTGCACAACCAGAAAATCCTGCCCCAGTCATTCTCGCACCATATGCATATTTTCTGGCTAAGATAGTTATTAAATCTAAATATTTACCTGTAACCTCATAATCATCCTTTAATGATTTATGTGATTCATTTAAGATAATACCTAAAATGCTTAAATCATTATTTTTTATTACTCTATTAAATAATTCTACTCTTTCATTTTCTGAAACAATATGTTTAACTCTTCTAAATAATTTATCATCATTTAACAAATTCATAATTTTAGTTAAATCACTTGATTTTAATTCACATAAATTAGAAATATTATATTTAGATTTTATTATTTCTAATGCTTTATTGCATTCAGCAACTCTTTCATTATATTTAGATTCTGTTAAGCTTCTTGGGACATTAGTATTTAATACAACAAAGCTCGCTCCCTTTAATTCAATTGGAACATATTCATATTTAAGTGAATTCGTGTCTAAAAGTAGCGCATTATTTTTCTTACCTAAGGAGATAATCGCCTCATCCATAATACCACATAATAATCCATTATATTTTACTTCGGATTCATGTGCTATTAACGCAATTTCTAAATTATCTAATTCTAAATTATAGATATAATTACAAATATATGCAGTTAAATCTAAAATTGACGCACTAGATGATAATCCAGAACCTAAAGGAATATTAGATGAATAATAAATATTCAAACCATATTTTAATGAATATCCTTTATTCTTTAATATATAAAATATTCCTAAAGGATAATTGGCCCAGCCTAATGATTTATCATAATTTAAATTATTAAAATCAGCTAATATTTCAGTTTTAGTATTTTCTGAATATAATCTAATATTTAAATCTTTTCTTCTAGAAACTAAAGCTTTAGTATATAAGCTTATAGCACATGGAAATACCTTTCCACCATTATAATCAATATGTTCACCAATAAGGTTTATTCTTGATGGTGCGGAAAATATATATTCTGGATTATCATTAAATCTTTTAATAAAATCCTTATTTTCCACGCTTTAAACCTTCTTTCGCAAGCTTACAGCATTCGTATCCACCATCATAATAGCCCATCTTTTTAAGCTTATTAATATTATTAATCATTTCAATTAAAATACCCTTATCCATGATTAATCTATCAAGCATTATATTGATTGATTTTTTATTCTCACATTCAAATGTGGCATCACCAAATTCTTGACCATGAATAGCTCCATAAACCTCATGTCCACCAATATGACGCATAAATAATTTTGGTATAGGATAAAATACTAATTCAGATGGTTTAGTAACTAATAAATCACATTTTGGCATTAATAAATTAGTTGAATAAACAGCTTCAAAAATATCTTTGTTATAAATAAGATGAATACCCTTAACATCAGTATCATTCATCTTATTAACAAATTCTTTTAATTTATCATATTCATTAAAATATTTAGTTGATTTTTCATCAAAATTTTTAATATTCTTTTTAAAATATTCATAAACTGTTAAATGATCACCAAAATTAATAAATAATGATATTCTTCCAGCATCAATTTCAGGCATTAAATGTTCAAGCATAGATAAGAATAAATCCGCACCAGCTCCAGCACCACCAACAGTTAATAAAAATCTTAAAGGCTTATCATTATTAATTCTATCTAAACGATAATTATTATCTTCTTCTAAATTAACTAATAATTCATGATCAACATAATGACCAACCATCTTAATTTCATCATTAGGAATACCTTTTAATATTCTTTTTTTATCAAATCCATTTAGCATTTTATATCCTAAATAAGCAAATGGAGTTTGAACCGTATGAATAGCTCCTTCAGATAAATGAAGTGCCATTGGCCAGTTATCAGGTATAGCATTTACTACATGAGTCATACCACCATGAATAGCACCTTGGCTTGGCCATGCGTGAGTCGCGACAAAAGGAATATCCTTTGGTATATTTTTAAAAATAGGAGCTAATAATTCTGATGCTTTTTGATCATTAGCGTTATATGTTAATTTCTTAAAGCCATCTCTATTTAAAGGCTCCCAAACTATTTTGTTAAATAGTTTAGATTTTTGACTTATTCTAGATGCTTTAGAATATAAATCATTTTGATATCTAATCATCTTAGAGCCAGTTGAATCAAATGAAGCTAAATCAAGCCACACAGGATTAAAACCTAAGGCCTTAGCACATGATGCGATAGCTATACTAATTCTATAATGACCAAAGCCCATTCTTATATTACCAACAATTAATGGATTTTTAACAAATTCTTCATTGTTATCTTTAAAAACAATATTATTTGCATTAATAAAATCTAAAGCTTTAATAGGTTCAAATCCAATCTTATAATCAGCGTTAGAATCATCACCATATTTTTTAATATATTTTTTCTTATTTTTATTAGCTTTTCTTATTGTTTTTTTATCTATTTCATTACCAAAAATAACTGATGTTTTATCCATTAACTAAAACCCCCTTTTTAGTATCGTAAATATATTTATATTTCTTATCATTTAAATCAAAACTTATAATTATATTCTTGCCATCCTTTTTATATTTTTTATTCTTTGCATTATTAAATATATCAAGGGCAAAATCTAATAATTCTTTTTTCTTATCATCATATGATTTAATATCATCTGATGTCATTAATACACTGCCAAATAATGAATTAATAATTATTAAAGCTTTTCTTTGTTCAAAAGATAAGCTAATATTATCATCTCTTAATAAAAATACATCTGGATCATTTAAGAATAATTTACCATCAAAAAATGACCTATAAATTGTGTTTTGAATAGTTATTTTAGTAGATATTCTTTCTCTATGCATATATTTCATAAACCAAACATCATCAAATATTAATGAAACATCTGGTCCGACTCTTAAATAATCAAAATTACCTATAGAATTAGAAATAACTGCCCCACAACCTAATATTAATTTATCCTTTAATACTTCTCTTAAGAATGAATAAGCTCTTGTTGCTAAAGAGGAATGTGTTTCAAATAATTTTGGTTTAACATTAACTGCATATAAAAAATCTAATTTAAAGAAATCAAAGCCTAAATCCATGAAATATTTTAATGATTTTTTAATATAATTTCTCGCATCTAGATTATCAAAATCAAGTGCGTAAAAAGAACTCCAATTAGAACCACATTTAATAGGTTTTCCTTTATCATTTTTTAATAAATATTCAGGATGCTCTTTAAATAATTTGCTGTTTTTTTCACAAACAAAAGGTGCGAGCCAAATACCAGCCATTAAATTCTTTTCATGAGCCTTATCAACAAGTGGCTTTAAGCCATTTGGAAATTTATTTTGATCTATATCAAGCCAGTCTCCAACAAATGTTTCATATCCATCATCAATTTGAAATAAATTAAATCTAGAATCTAAATGATCTAGGCATTCAGAAACTATTTCTTCGTTAATATTTTGATAATGGTTATACCAAGATGTATAACCTATTATTTTTTTCTTAAAATCTAAATTAAAATTATTATTAAATTCTAAATTAGCTGGAATATCTTCGATAATATAATAATTGAATAACCTATATTCTTTATCTTTAGGAATAATTAAATCTTTACAATCAGCTTCCAAAATAATTTTTTTTAATAATTTATCATGATTGATAATTAAATAATTATTTCTAAAATTATCATTCATAATTGTTAAGTTATGTTTTCCTTCAATATAAGAAATATCATATCCATGAATAACATTATCGTGATATTTTTTAAAATACGAATCACCATACATCTTAAATCCGTAAAATTTTAATAATCCCTTAGGTAATCTTGAAACATTTTTTAATCTATCATTTTTTGAATACAAAAAACTATCTGTCCATGATTGATAACCATTACAAAATATTAAATCATCAGATTTATAACTAAATGGTATAGTGATTGTAGCCTTATTAATTTTAATATTTTCATCACTTTTAATTGTTAATATTTCGTTATTCCCAACTTTACTATATTTTAATTTACATACATCATTATAAAGTGATTTAATTTTATATTTTTTCCCGTTTTTTTCAATGTCAATTAAGAATTCCAAGGCTATTCACCTTCTTTGACATCTTCTTGAGGCTCTATTGAATCTCCCTCATTCTTTAAAGCCTCATTCTCTTCCAACTCCTGGTTAGGTTTATCTACTTCAGTTTTTTCTTCAACTGAAACATCTGATTTAGTTTCTTCTTCACCTTCAATTGCATTTAAGAAAGCAATATCTTCAGATTTAGCAATTGTTTTAATAACCTTCTTCTCATTATAGAAGAATAATATAACAGCACCTAAAATACAGAATGTAACTGCAACAAAAGCAACAATCATTAATCCTGTTGTTGTGGCACTGATATCATTATCATATTTTAATTCTTCATATGTTTTATCAGATCCTAAAATAGCAAGTGATGTAAATACTAGCATAGCTAGAGATTGACCAAACTTCATTGCAAATGTACGAGCAGCAAAGAACATACCTTCTCTTTTTTCTCCAGTAACAACTGAATCTGCCTCTGCAACATCCGCAACTATTGATTGTGGAATAATACCTAATAATGCCATTGGGAACGCTGCGATAACAACAATTAAAACACCGTATACAATTCCTGGAAGTGGTATAACATTAATCATAGCTGTTATAAAATAAGCAAATGCTAATCCTAAGAAACCAGCTATAGTTAATTTTTTCTTACCAAATTTCATAACTAGTTTAGAAACAATTGGATAAAAACATGCTGATAAAACAGTCATCGCACCCATAAATACCATAACCATTGATTCATCTAGCTTCATTGAAACCTTAACAAAGAATGGTAAACCTGTTTGGAATAAAGTTAAACCAACCCAATACATAATATCAGAGCCTGCAAATACTCTGAAATCTTTATTTTTAAATGTTTTCCCTAAAGATTTAAAAGCATTTGTCCCAGCAGGCTTAGGTTCAACAAAGTCAGTTTCTTTTAATAAGAATGTAGGTAATAGCATACATACACATGCAATAATTGCAAGTGGAATAAAGCATACTACATAGCTCCAATAATAACCAACAGCACCTCTAATTAATCCAGCAAAAACAAATGGTGTATAAGCAAGTAATGTACCAGCAAAATATGTTAAAGAAATGAATGTAGAAATATTCATTCTATCTTCTTGTGTTTTACCAAATTCAGAAATTAATGCATTATAAGGTGTACAATAAATAGTCATAAATGTATAAAATAATACAAGCATGATTGCAACCCAAGCTACATTCCAGCCTGATGGTTCAGTAGATCCACCAAATAATGTTGGTGCCATAAATACTAAAATAGTAACAACCGCAAAAGGAATAGCAGCAAATCTCATAAATGGGAATCTTCTTCCTTTAGGATTTTTAGAATTATCACTCATATTCGCAATTAAAGGATCTGAAACTGCATCCCATATCCTACATAAAGCTGTAATTAGTCCAATAATTGTTAAGAATCCACCGATGATTAATCCTGGTGTAATTAAAGTGTAAAAATCAAGCTCTGTGCCTGAAAAATAGGCTGGATTAGTAGAATCCTTTGTTGGTAAATAAAAAGCAACCAACCAAGCACTAATAATGCCTCCAAGTAAACTCCAGCCAAGCTGACCAACTGCAAAAATCCACATTTGTTTTTTTGTTAATCTTTTAGTCATATTTTCCCCTCCTAATTTTAACTATTAAATTATAAATGTGTTTTTATTCTATATAATATTAATTCAATTAAAGCTTTTAATTCATCTTCCCCACTTACTAAATCATCACTTTTAACTATATTTTTAAGTGACAATTTTTTGCATAAATTTAAAAGTGCATGTGTAGTTGAAAAATAAAAACCTAAAGAATCAGGAACCTCATTAATACTTTTATCTTCTATTCCTTTATTATATGCATCAAAAAATTTATCCCTAAAATTTAGTATTTCATGATCATATAAATTATCATCAAATTGTTCATTTATGATAATCGCATCAAATTCATTAATAAATGAATAATATTCTTTATGTTCTTTATAGATTTTTAAATAATTATTATAAAAATCTTCTAAAATTTCATAACCAGTATTTCCTTTTAAATTAAAATAATCATTATATACTTTTTTAGATAACATAATTACACTTGATAAAATGATATTTTGTTTTTTCTGGAAATATCTATATAAAGTAGCTTCTCCAATACCTACTTCTCTAGCAATATCAACCATAGTTGTATCAACAATTGATTTTTTTAGAAAAAGGTTTAAAGCTTCTTGAATAATAAATTCTTTTTGAGCATCTTTCATCTTACTCACTGAAATCACCTTCCTTATTTTTGATAGTTTATCTATCGTTTTGAAATGTTGGCTATCTACTTTCAATATAACACATTAAAATATATAGTCAATATGAAAATATCTTTCATCATATTTACATATATTTTCATAATTTAAGAAAAAGAAAAAGCATTCCATAGGAATGCTTTAACCTTTATTATTCATTTGATTCTTTCTTTTCTTCTTTAGCTTCTACAAATTGTAAATTAGCTCTATCAAAGCTAGCTACGAAAGCACATGCAAGTACAGCTGGAGCTAAGAATCCAAAAATAGCAGCTACGCCTTCTGTTGTTGCATCATTTGTGAAAGCACCAATCATAACGAAGAACATCGCTAATGCAAAACTGCATCCAATAATTAATACTAATAGAATTAAAATATTAGTAAATGAATTATTATTTGTTACTAGCTTAACAACTAATAAAATAATAATAGCTACAGCAGCAAATCCTGCAACTGCGTATAATATATTACTAATAATAAGCCACCATGGAGTTCCATCTCCAAATGCTGTTAAACTTCTAATGTCATATGCTGCTCCGATTAGCTTATAAGCCATTAAGCCTAATAATGCTAACTTAGATGCATTCTTAAAACTATCAATATAGTAGCCTAGAATAATGATTATGATTAATCCTAAATCAATAAATAAAGTGAATAATGTATCTACACCATTAAATGCAATAAAATCACTTAAAGCCACTAATGCAATATATACTGCAAAAAGTATAACTGCTAAATTCTTATTATTTCTTATTTTTTCCATAATACCTTTATGTATCAAAATGATACCCTTTCCTTTCATGCGATATTATATAACATTTAAAAAATATATTCAATTATAATATTTAATTATAAATATTATTTAAATTATAAATCGGGTTTTCCAATAAAATTCAATAATTTCTCTCTAATTTTGTTGTAAAATATCATCGATTTGCCTAGTACCAATTAAATATTCTTTGACATCAATTGTATTATAATATATAATATTATAAATGAATTTTACTATTTTTTATTGAATAAGGATGTGATTTTAATGACAAAAAAGGCATTAATTCTTTTGTTAACTGCAATTGGTGGTGCAGTTGTTATAGGTACTACCGCAACAGTAGTAACTGTAATTGTAGTTAACAATAACAAAGAAAAAATAATTGTAGAAAAGCCTATTGAAGATAAAACTTCATTTGTTTATGACGGAACAGAAAAAATCTACAAGATTGAAGAAAGTGATCTATATACTGTAACAGGAAATAAACAAACTAATGCTGGTACTTATACAGTTACTGTTAAATTAAAAGATGAGGAACATGTTTGGAGTGATAAATCTTCTGAAGATATAACTTTCTCATTTACAATTGATAAAGCTTCAGTATTAGTTCCAACTGTAGATACATCATTATATGAATTTGATTATGATGGTACAGCTAAAGGATATACTATCGCAACAAGTGATAAATATACGATAACTGGTAATTCTAATATTGTTCCAGGTGATTATACTGCTGTTGTTGCATTAAACGATAAGAATAATTACAAATGGAGTAATGGTAATTCTAATGATTTAACTTATGATTATACAATCAAAGGTATAGAATTAACTAATGAAAATTTAGTTGTTACTGGAATTGAAAATCAAACATATACTGGTAGCGAATTAACATTAAATCTTAGTGCCACAACTGGTAATACTGCTTTAATATTAAATAAAGATTATACTATTACATATCAAAACAATATTAATGCTGGTACAGCTAAGGTTATAATTACTGGTATTGGTTTATATAGAGGAACAGTTGAAAAGACATTTACTATTTTAGGTAAAGCTATTACTTCTTCTATGCTAGAAGATATTAATAATCAAGAATATACTGGTAATCCTATTACACCAGTTAAATTAACTGATGGAAATAAGGTACTTGTTTTAGGTACTGATTATGAAGTTTCATATCAAAATAATACTAACCCAGGTAACGCAACATTTACTGTAACTGGTAAAGGTAATTATTCTGGTTCTTTTGATGGTGGATTCACTATTAATAAGGCTGCTTCAACAGTTGGTGAAGTAACCGTTCCTACAAACTTAGTTTATAGCGCACAAGCTCAACCATTATTAACTGAGGCACCTACTTATTCTGGTGGTACATTAAAATATTCAGTTGATGATGGAAATACTTGGACAGAAACAATTCCAACTGGAACTGATGCTGGACAATATATTGTTAAATATAAAGTATTTGGTGATGAATTCCATGAAGATAGTCAAGCAAGAGATTATATTGTTAATATTGGAAAGGCAACACCAACATTTGATACACTTCCAACAATAAAAAATAGCTTAGTATATGATGAAGATAATCAAGATTTAGTTACGGCTGGTTCTATAACTAGTGAAGTTACTGTTTTATATTCTCTTGATAATATAAACTTCTCTTCTTCTATACCAACTGGAAAGAATGCTGGAACATATCCAATTTATTATAGAATAGATTCAAATACTTCAAATTATGATAATATAGAATCTACAAAGCTTGGTGATGCAGTTATCGCCAAAGCTGATATTGGAGCTTATAGTCTTCCTACAGCTATAACAGGTATTGTGTTTGATAATAATGAACACGAATTAATAAATGGTGGTTATTCTTCTGATGGATCTTTATATTATAAGGTTAATGATGGTGATTATTCATTAGATATTCCTACAGGTACAGCAGTCGGAACATATACTATCAAGTACTATGTACAAGGTGATGAGAATCACAATGATTCACCTGAAGGCACAATTATTGTTACTATTTCAGAAGTAGAACCTACTTCTTTAGATACTTGTACGCTAGAAGCAATAGCTGATCAAACTTATACTGGTAGTGAAATCGAACCAGTAGTTGTTGTTAAAGATGAAAATGATAATCCGTTAACTCTAGGTACTCATTATACTGTTTCATATTCTAATAATATTAATAAAGGTACTGCAAATGTAACTATTACAGGTATTGGTGATTACAAAGATACTATTCAAGGTACATTCACAATTAACGCTAAAGCTATTTCTTCTGATATGTTACAAGAAATAGAAAATCAAACTTATACTGGTAGTGAAATAACTCCAATAATTATGAATGATGGTAATAAAGCATTAATATTAGGTGAAGATTATACTGTAGCTTATACTACTGATAATATCAATGTTGGTGAAGTATCATTTACTATAACTGGTATTGGTAATTATAGTGGTGAATTTAGTAGTACATTTATGATTGTTCCAAAATCTATTACTTCTGCCACATTAGCTGATATAGATGATCAAGAATATACTGGTAGTGCTATTAATCCTATTATTTTAACTGATGGTAATAACGCATTAGTTTTAGATACTGATTATACAGTAACTTATGATGATAATGTAAATGCTGGTACTGTTGAATTTACTATTACAGGTATTGGCAATTATACTGGTACTATTGATGGTACATTCACAATTCTTGCTAAAGAAATTGAGCAATCAATGGTTCAAGATATAACTGATCAAATTTATACTGGTAATGCAATTGAACCTACAGTTGTAATTAAATATGGTGAATTAACATTAACTCTAAATACTGATTATACTATTTCATATACAAATAATACTAATGTTGGTACAGCAACAATTACTATTGTAGGTCAAGGTAATTATTCTGGTTCTACTTCTAAGACATTTAAGATTGTCTCAACTCAAGTAGAAATTGGAATGGTTCAAGCAATACCAGCACAAACTTATACTGGTAGTGAATTAAGACCAATAGTATTAAAGGATGGTACATATACATTAATTGAAGGTACTGATTATAATATTACTTATTTAGATAATGTAGATGCTGGTACTGCTTCTTATACAGTAACTGGTATTGGTAACTATGGTGGTGAATTCGGTGGTACATTCACAATTAATCCTAAATCAATTGCAAACACTGAATTAGAAACAATTACTGCTAAAACATATACTGGTAGTGAAATTACTCCAGTTAAGTTAACTGATGGTAATAAGGTATTAGTATTAAATACTGATTATACTGTAGATTATGAAGATAATACAGATGCTGGTACTGCTTCTTATGAAATTACAGGTACAGGTAACTATACTGGTACTATCAATGGTACATTTACTATTTCTCCAAAATCATTAGATTCAGAAATGGTTGAAGATATAGAAGGTATAGTATATAATGGACAACCAAAAACACCAGTTAAATTAACTGATGGCAATAAGGTATTAGTATTAAATACTGACTATACTGTAGATTATGACGATAATACAGATGCTGGTACTGCTTCTTATGAAATTACAGGTACAGGCAATTATACTGGTACTATTAATGGTACATTCACAATTGGAAAAGCAACAATTAGTGTAGCTCATTATCCATCTGCAATTGAAAATTTACGTGATGATGGATTTGAACATGCATTAATAGATGCAGGTGAAACTGATTTAAATATTGGTCATTTTGAATATAAATTAGATAATGGTGAATGGGGTACTTCTATTCCTAAGGCTATAGCAGCTGGTACATATAAAGTATATTATAGAATAATTAGTGATAACAATAATTATGATAATAGAGATTTCACTGATCCAATAACTGTAACTATTGGTGAAACTTCAGCAATAACAATTACAGAAGATATGCTTAATTCTTATACGAAATCATTCTCATATGATGGACAAGAGCATAGACCAACTATTACATTAACAAACAATGCATATGATCTAGTTTTAGGTACTGATTATGAATTATCATTTAGTGGTGAAACTCAAAAGGATGCTGGTACTTATACAATAACTATTACTGGTAAAGGTCAATATTATACTGGTTCATTCACTAAACAATATACTATTAATCAAGCTAATATTGAGATTAGCCTATTAGATCAAACAATTGATTATAATCCTGATGGTGAATATTCAATTAATCAAACTAAATATGAAATAACATCAGGTCAAGTATTTGGAACTGATGATTTAGATATTTCAATTGTTCCTACTACTACTATTGTAAATGCTGGTTCTTATACATTAACAGCTAGCATTACTAACTCTAACTATAATGCAACTGTTATTAATGCTACATTAAATATTCAAAAGATATATCCAAACTTCGTTAATGTTCCTTCTACAATAACTGGATTAGTATATACAGGTCAAGCACAAACATTGATTACAGAAGAGGAAGTTATTGGTGGTACTGCAGAATATAGTTTAAATGACAGTGATTGGAGTACTCAATTACCAAAAGGAACTGATGCTGGTAAATATACAGTTAAATATAGAATTAAAGGTGATGCTAATCACTTTGATCAAACTATAAGTACAGTAACAGAAATTACAATAGCTAAGAAAGATTTAGCTGGTGCTAATATTACATTAACACCAACAAGCTATACATATGATGGTACAGCTAAAGAACCTACTGCAACAGTTAAATTTGGTACATTAACTGTAGCAAGTGATAATTATACAGTTACATATGCTAATAATATTAATTCAGGTTCTGCATCAGTAATTGTAACTGCAAAAGATAATTCTACTAACTATACAGGTTCAGGTACTGTTAATTTCACAATAAGTCCTAAATCAATCAATAATGTAAACATTACATTTGAAAATGCTAATCCTGAATATACAGGAAATGAAATAGAACTTGTAATAACATCTATTAAAGATGGTGAAACTGATATTACTGATATATTAGATGGACATTATGAAGCAACATATGAAAATAATGTTCATGCTGGTACAGCAACAATTACAATAACAATAACTGATGATATTAATTATGCTGGTTCTAGAAGTGTTAATTTCACAATTAAGAAAGCAATTCCAGTTGTAAATATAACACTTGCTCCAGAAACTACTTATGATGGAAATCCATATACATTAGTATTAAGCGGTTCTTCTACTTTTGGTAATGTTGAATATTCATTAACAAATCAAGAAGATGACTTCTCTCAAGTTTTCCCTAAAGCAACAAATGCTGGTACATATTATGTTTATTATAGAGTTCAAGGAAACAATGATTACATTTCAATCGGAATTAGAGCCGTTGATGGTAATGTTGTAATAAAGCCAAAGGCTCCAGAAGTTATAGCTCCTACAGCTAAATCAAATCTAGTATATACTGGTGAAGAACAAGCATTAGTTAATGCTGGTTCTTCAGAACAAGGTCACTGGGAATATAAAATAGGTAATACACTTTATAGTTCTGAATTACCTAAAGCAACAAATGCTGGTGATTATAAAGTTTATTATAAATTTGTAGGTGATGGCAATTATTCAGATATTCCTGAAGCTTCATTTGAAATAAATATTGATAAGGCAGATCCTACTTATACTGCACCTACAGCTAAGACTGGTTTAGTATATAATGGTTCAGGACAAGATTTAATTAATCCAGGTACTACTAATGGTGGTACATTACAATATTATTTAACTAGTTGGTCTACAAGCATTCCACAAGCAACTAACGCGGCTGAATCTTTAACAGTTAAATATAGAATTGTTGGTGATTCAAATTATAATGGTGTAGATGAACAACAATTAACAGTAAGTATAGCTAAGAAAGTTGTTGAAAAACCTGCTGAAGATTCAAGAGTATTTACTTATAATAAACAAGAACAAACTTATGAAATTGCTGAAAGCACAGAATATAATATTTCAGGTAACTTAACTCAAACTAATGCTGGCGATTATTTAGTTGGTATTGCATTAGCAAGTACACAAAATACTATGTGGGATGATGGCACAACTCAACCATTACAATATCATTTCATAATTAATAAGAAAGATATTAGTATAACACTTGATAATCAAGAATCTGATTGGGATGGCAAAGAACCAACAGTAGCACAAGATGCATATCAGGCTGAAGGCTTAATTAGTGGTGATATCTTAGGTATTACAATCACAAAGGCATCTGGTAATGACGCTGATGATTATGCATTAACTGCATCAATTACAAATAGTAATTATAATGCAACTATAACTCCTGCAACATTTACTATTAAAAAGGTTTTACCTCCATTTACAGCACCAACAGCTACAAATCATTCATATGATGGTAACACACACAACCTAGTAGCTGGTGGTTCAACATCATATGGAACATTATATTATAAATTAGATGATGGTGCTTGGGGTACTTCTATACCAACAGCTAAAGAAGCTGGTAGTTATGTAGTTAAATATTATGTAGAAGGTGATGAAAACCATTTAGATACAGAAGTATTTACAATAAATGCTAGTATAGCTAAAGCAACTCCTCAATATACACAAGCACAAGCTAAATCATTAACTTATACTGGTGAAGCTCAAGAATTAATTACAGTTACTTCTACTTCTTGTGGTACATTTAAGTATTCATTTGAAGAAGATGGTGAATATACTGAAACAATTCCAACAGGAATAGATGCTGGAACATATACAATTTATTATAAATTATTTGGTTATTCTAATTATAATGATTCGCCTTTATTAACAGTTACTGTAACAATTAAAAAAGCTGAGGTAGCAAAACCTACAGCATCTAAAACTGAATATACATATACTGGTACAGCTATAACACATGCATTAACAACATCTGACTATTATACAATTACTAATAATTCAGCAACTAATGTTGGTGAATATACAGCAACAGTAACATTAAATAATACAAATAATTATTGTTGGAAAGAATCAACATATACTTCAACAAGTATTGATCCAATAAATTATGAATTTACTATTAATCCTAAAGCATTGACTTCTTCAATGGTAACATTATCTTCAGCAAGTAATGTTTATAATGGGGAATTACAAAAACCAACTGTAACAGTAGATGATTCAGGATATTTAACAGTCGATGATTATACTATTACAAATAATGGTGGAACATATGTTGGTAATTATACTGTAAGAGTTGAAGGTCAAGGTAATTATATTGGTACAATAGAAAAGACTTATTCTATTACAGCCAGACCTATTACAATCACATTAGCTAATCAAAGTTCACCATATTTAACAAGTGGTGCTTATCCAGTTAGTCAAACTGCATACACTACTGGTGAAGAACAACTAATTACTGGTGATGATTTAGGTATTACAATTACTAAGGCTGATGGTAATGATGTTGATTCATATCAAATTACAGCAACTATTACAAATGGTAATTATAATCCAACATATGTATATGGTACTTATACTATTAATAATCAAGGAATTGATATAGCATCAGCTACAATATTACTTGATGGTGAAACAACCGCTCCTGAATATACATATAATGGATTAGTTCAAAAGCCAACAATTGAAATTACATGTGATACTGATGATATTAATGATTATGAACTTGTTCTAGGTCAAGATTACACAGTATCAATAAACGGTAATCAAACTAGAGCCACAAATTATACAATCACAATTACAGCCAAAGGCAATTACTTCACTGGCTCAACAAGCAGAACATATACAATTGTCAATAAAGAATTAGTTGAAGGTCATTATACATTAACTTTTGATCCTATTATCTATACGGGATCACCAATAGGACCAACTACATCAACATTTACTTTAATTGATAATGATTTAGATTCTTCTGTTAGCAATGTTACTAGTCAATTTACTCTAACATCTACTAAACAAACTGCTGCCGGAACTGGAGCAAGCTATTCAGTTACAGTAAAGCCTAAGGTTCAAGCATCTCAAACTAACTATACTAATAGTGTAATAAATACTACATACACAATTACTCCACGTGATATTAATACATGTACATTCTCTGAAGTATTCGATGTCCCATTAACATCTAATGTTATAACAAATGGTTACTTCCCTGAACCAACAATTATGTACACTTCATACGAATTAATTAAGGAT
>CAMJOZ010000023.1 GCA_946407635.1 uncultured Caryophanales bacterium | reverse complement strand
AACTAAATATTACACCTTTTTTCAAAGTGTCCTTGACTTGGGGTACATATTATAATTCTCAAGGTTATTTTTTTACTTTAACATCATATCATCAATAGGTTTACCAGGAGCAATAAATGGTAATACTTTTTCATCAGTATCAACAATAGCATTTATTAATGCTGGTCTTCTATTCTTGATAACATTATCAATAGCATCCTTATAAGCTTTTCTAGTGTCAGCATAATAATAATCAACACCAGTAGCTTTAGCTAAAGCTTCATAATCTAAAACTGTATCCAAAATTGTATTTGAATATCTCTTACCATAGAAAGCTGTTTGCCATTGTCTAACCATACCTAAAACACCGTTATTTGCAACAACAACACAAATAGGTAAATTATATTTAGAAATAGTTAAAAGCTCATTAAAATTCATTCTAAATGAACCATCACCTGAAATATTAAATACATAAGCATTTGGATTACCGAATTGAGTACCAATTGAAGCACCCATACCAAATCCCATTGTACCTAAACCACCAGATGTAATTAATCTATTAGGCATTGTATATTTGAAATATTGCGCAGCCCATAATTGATGTTGTCCTACTTCTGTACAAATGAAGCAATCACCATTTGTAGCTTCGTCAATAGCTTCCATAAAATATCTAGGCTTTAATGATGAAGATAATTGGTTTTCAGTAAAAATATTCTTCCAAGATTCAACAAGTGATAACCAAATAGGATTCTTCTTAGGTTTCAAATATGGTTTAACTCTTTCAAAGAATTCTTTTAAATCCATAACTAAAGCATAATCATCTTTAATATTCTTATCAATTTCAGCTTGATCAATATCAACATGAACAATCTTAGCATTTTCAGCGAAATGCTTATGGTTAGATAAAACTCTATCAGAGAATCTAACACCTAAAGCTAATAATAAATCGCATTCAACAACACACTTATTTGAAGCAACTGTACCATGCATACCAATTAAGCCTGTAGATAATTCGCTTTTTTGATTAAAAGCACCAATACCCATTAATGATGTAGCAGTTGGGATATTCATCATTGTAGCAAATTCATTTAAGTCCTTGCTTGAACAAGATCTAATAATACCACCACCAGCATAAATAAATGGCTTTTCAGCATTATTAATTAATTCAGCAACAGTCTTAATTTCTTCTTCGCTAACCCTAGCGATAGGTTTAACTTTATCCTTTTTCCAAATATCAATCTTTTTAGGTTCATATTCATAAAGATTATTTGGAGCAGTAACATCCTTTAGGATATCTACTAATACTGGTCCAGGTCTACCTGAACGAGCAATTCTAAATGCTTCTCTTAATGTATCAGCTAAATCTTTAATATCTTTAACGATAAAATTATGCTTAGTAATAGGCATTGTAATACCAGCAATATCAACCTCTTGGAAGGAATCCTTACCAAATAAGCTATTTGTAACATTACCAGTGATAGCTACAACTGGACTTGAATCCATATATGCAGTTGCAATACCAGTAACAAGGTTAGTCGCACCAGGACCAGATGTTGCAAGACATACACCAACCTTACCAGTTGATCTTGCATAACCATCAGCGGCGTGTGATGCACCTTGCTCATGACTAGTTAAAACATGCTTAATTCTATCTGAATTTTTATATAATTCATCATAAATATTAAGTACAGCACCGCCAGGATAACCAAAAATAGTATCAACTTGTTGCTCTACTAAACATTCTACAATGATTTGTGAACCGTTAAGTTTCATAAAATCACCTCTATTTTAATCTTTAAATACAGCACCTGTTGAAGCTGATGTTACTAATTGAGCATATCTCTTTAGATAACCTTTTACTTCTTTCTTAGGCATTACAAAATTCTTTTTACGTTTTGCAATTTCTTCATCAGATACCTTTAAATTAATTGTACATCCAATGATATCAATTTCAATTAAATCACCATCTTGAACTAATCCAATTAATCCACCTTCAGCTGCTTCTGGTGAAACATGTCCAATTGATGCTCCACGAGTTGCACCTGAGAATCTACCATCAGTGATTAAAGCACAATCCTTATCAAGACCCATACCAGCAATTCTAGAAGTTGGAGCTAGCATTTCTCTCATACCAGGACCACCCTTAGGACCTTCATAACGAATAACTACAACATCACCCTTTTGAATCTTTCCACCATCAATAGCTGCGATTGCTTCTTCTTCAGAATTATAACATTTTGCAGGACCTGTATGCTTTAGCATTTCAGGTGCAACTGCACCACGCTTAACAACACATCCATTTACTGCTAAATTACCTTTTAATACAGCAATACCACCAATCTTTGAATATGGATTATCAATTGTTCTAATAATTTCTGGATTCTTATTGAATGCAAATTCAATATTTTCTCTAATAGTTTTACCTGTAACTGTAGGTAAATCTAAATTTAAAGCATTAATCTTAGATAATTCCTTCATTACTGCAGGAACTCCACCTGCTTCATTTAAGTCTTCCATATAAGTAGGACCTGCAGGTGCTAAATGACATAAATTTGGTGTTTTTGATGATATTTCATTAGCAATATCTAAATCAATATGAACTCCAGCTTCATGAGCTATAGCTGGTAAGTGTAGCATTGTGTTTGTTGAACAACCAAGTGCCATATCCATTGTTAAAGCATTAATAAATGCTTTTTCTGTTAAAATATCACGAATCTTAATATCTTTCTTAACCATATCCATAATAGCCATACCTGAATATTTAGCATTACGAATACGAGCAGCGTATACTGCAGGAATAGTACCATTACCTGGTAAAGCAATACCTAATACTTCGCACATACAGTTCATTGAGTTAGCTGTATACATACCAGAGCATGAACCACAACCAGGACATGAATTATTTTCCCATTCCTTTAATTCTTTTTCATCAATCTTACCAGATGTAAATTTACCAACAGCTTCAAAAGTTGAAGATAATGAAGTTTTATGACCATTCATACGACCAGCAAGCATAGGACCACCTGAACAAACTACAGTTGGTAGATTAATACGACAAGCACCCATTAGCATACCTGGAACAATCTTATCACAGTTAGGAATTAATACTAAACCATCTAAAGCATGAGCTAAAGCCATACACTCAACTGAATCAGCTATTAATTCTCTTGTGACAAGTGAATATTTCATACCAACATGTCCCATAGCAATACCATCACATACACCTATTGCAGGAATCTCAATTGGTGTACCACCTGCCATAATAATTCCTCTTTTAACTGCATCAGCAATCTTATCTAACCACATATGACCTGGTACTATTTCTGATTTAGCACAAACAACACCAATTAGTGGTCTATCAATTTCTTCATCAGTTAAACCTAATGCCTTAAATAAGCTTCTATTAGGAACTCTCTCGAAGCCCTTCTTTACTGCATCACTCTTCATAAAAACACCCCATTTTTAATTTAAAATTTTATAATTTATATTACTTTAAAGCAGCGACAACTAAATCGCCCATTTCCTTTGTACCAACAATCTTATCAGCTGGAGTATCCTTTGATTTAATATCACCAGTTCTCCAACCAGCATCTAATACAGCATTAACAGCCTTATCGATAGCGTCAGCTTCTTTCATTAAGCCTAAAGAATATCTAAACATCATAGGAACAGATAAAATTGTTGCTAGAGGGTTAGCAATATTCTTACCAGCGATATCTGGAGCTGAACCATGAATTGGTTCATATAAACCTAACTTAGTTGCACCTAAAGATGCAGAAGCTAACATACCAATTGAACCAGCTACTTGAGATGCTTCATCAGTTAAAATATCACCAAAGATATTAGATGTAACGATAACATCAAATTGTCTTGGATTTCTAACTAATTGCATAGCAGCATTATCAACATACATATCAGATGTTTCTACATCAGGATATTCAGTCTTAATTCTTTCGAAAACAGCTCTCCATAATCTAGATGACTCTAATACATTTGCTTTATGTACACAACATAATCTCTTTTGACGCTTTTGTGCAGCTTCAAAACCAGTTCTTAAAATTCTTTCAATTTCAAATACTGAATACTTTTCTAGGTCTGATGCCCAGCAATCAGGCTTAGTTGGATTATATGCAGGTGAATTAGCCTTTTCACCAAAATACATACCACCAGTTAATTCACGAACAACCAAAATATCTAAACCTTCACCAATGATTTCTGGCTTTAAAGGTGAAGTATGTTGTAATTGCTTATATAATACAGCAGGTCTTAAGTTAGCATATAACTTTAAAGCACCACGAATACCTAATAAACCTTTTTCTGGTCTATCACCATTAGTTAAATGATCCCACTTAGGACCACCAACAGCTCCTAGTAATACAGCATCTGATTTTAATGCTGCATCAATTGTATCTTGAGGAAGTGATGTGCCATCCATATCGATAGCAATACCACCCATTCTCTTTTCAATAATATTGAATTTATGACCATAGATTTCACCAATCTTGTTCATAACCTTTACTGCTTCTCTTACGATATCTGGACCAATACCATCGCCAGGTAAAGTAACAATATTAAACTCTGCCATTATTTTAACTCTCCTTTAATTTTATTAATTAAGCCACCTTTAGCAATAATATTTTGCATAAATGGTGGGAATGGTGCAGCTTGGAAGCTTTTACCAGTTGATTCATTAGTGATAACACCTGTATCAAAATTAACTGAAACAACATCACCATCTTTAATATCATCAACAGCTTCAGGACATTCCATAATAGGAAGACCAATGTTGATTGAGTTACGATAGAAAATTCTTGCGAATGTCTTTGCAATTACACATGAAACACCACAAGTCTTAATAGCAAGTGGAGCATGCTCTCTTGATGAACCACATCCAAAATTCTTATCAGCAACAATAATATCACCTACTTGAACTCTTTGTGCAAATGGCTTCTTACCTGCATTGATATCTTCTTTTGAATCTTCCATACAGTGACTTGCTAATTCCTTTGGATCTGATGTATTTAAATATCTTGCTGGAATGATAACATCTGTATCGATGTCACTACCATACTTTAAAACTTTTCCTTTAGCTTCCATCTTACTTTTCCTCCATATATTCTCTTGGATCTGCAATATAACCAGCAATTGCTGAAGCAGCTGCTGTTGCAGGTGAAGCTAAATAAACTTCACTATCAACATGGCCCATACGACCAACGAAATTACGGTTAGTAGTTGAAACACATCTTTCTCCAGCAGCTAATATACCCATATGACCACCTAGACATGGACCACATGTTGGAGTTGAGAATACACAACCAGCTTCAACTAAATCTTGAACTATACCTTCCATAATTGCTTGTAAATAAATCTTTTGAGTACCAGGTAATACGATACAACGAACATACTTGTTTACCTTCTTACCCTTAAGAATATCTCTAGCAACTCTTAAATCTTCCATTCTACCATTTGTACAAGAACCAATTACAACTTGGTCTATCTTTATATTCTTACAAACAGCTTCATCAACTGTGTGAGCATTTTCAGGTAAATGAGGGAATGCTACAGTTGGTTTAATCTTTGATAAGTCAATATCATATACCTTATCATATTTTGCATCAAGATCTGCTTTATAAACTCTTGGAGTCTTCTTCGAATGTTCTTTACAATATTCTAATGTTTTTTCATCTACTGCAAAAATACCATTCTTAGCACCAGCTTCAATAGCCATGTTAGCCATTGAGAAACGATCATCCATTGATAAATACTTTAAACCATCTCCATCAAATTCCATTGATTTATATAAAGCACCATCAACACCGATCATTCCAATAATATGAAGAATAACATCCTTACCAGAAATACCGAATGCAGGCTTACCAGTTAAATTGAATTTTAATGCAGATGGAACCTTAAACCATGCTTTACCAGTTGCCATACCACAAGCCATATCTGTTGAACCAACACCTGTTGAAAAAGCACCTAAAGCACCATATGTACAAGTATGAGAGTCAGCACCAATAGTTAAATCACCAGCAACAACTAAACCCTTTTCAGGAATAATTGCATGTTCAATACCCATTTGACCAACTTCCATATAATTTGTTAAATCTTTTTCTCTTGCAAATTCTCTAATGAACTTACATTGTTCTGCAGATTTAATATCCTTATTTGGAGTAAAGTGATCAGGAACAATAACAACCTTATCCTTATCAAATACATCCTTTACACCAATCTTATTAAATTCCTTAATAGCAACTGGTGTAGTAATATCATTACCATGAACCAAATCAAGATTTGCTTCAATTAATTGACCTGCTTCAACTTTATCTAAACCAGCATGAGCAGCCAATATTTTTTGACTTTGTGTCATTCCCATATTAATTGTTCTCCTTAAATAATCTATATTCTATTGAATCTATTAAAGCCTTAAATGAAGCTTCAATAATATCTCTTGAAACGCCTACAGTAGACCATGTTAATTTTCCATCTGTAGATTCAATAATAACTCTTGTCATAGCTGCAGTAGCACTTTCTTTTCCATCTAATATTCTTACCTTATAATCAGATAAAGTAACATTATTAAGTGATGGATAGAATCTACCAATAGCCTTTCTTAATGCTTCATTTAAAGCATCAACTGGACCATCACCATTTGCAGCAGTTACTTCTATAGTATCTCCAACAGCTACTTTTATAATAGCTGATGCAGAATATTTTTCTTCTAAACTTGGACCTTCTCCAATTGTTTTGAAATCAACAACCTCAAAGAATTGTTTGAAGTTTCCAAAAACTTTATGAACTATCAATTCAAATGAAGCATCAGCTCCTTCAAATTGATAACCAGCATATTCTAAATTCTTAATAGTTTCAATTATTTCAGATAATCTCTTATCATTCTTTGAAATATTAGGATAAATCTTATTAATCTTAGCGATTACAGTTGATTTACCTGCAACCTCACTAATTAAGAACTTTCTTTCATTTCCAACACTCTCAGGATTAACATGCTCAAATGATTTGGAATTTTTATAAACTCCATCAATATGCATACCAGCCTTATGAGCAAATGCACTAGAACCAACATAAGGTAAATTATGTTGAAGTTTGAAATTAGATATTTCTGCTACTTCTCTAGCAATTGATGTTAATTTAGAAATATTTCCCTTAGGTAATACTTCATAACCTAACTTTAATTCAAGATTGGCAATAATTGCTGATAAATTAGCATTACCACATCTTTCACCATATCCTAGGAATGTTCCTTGAACTTGATAAATTCCATCTTTTACAGCAAGTACTGATAAAGCAACTGCCATACCGCAATCATTATGACAATGAATACCTAATTTTACATTGATATTCTTCTTAACATCATCAATGATATCTTTCATCTCATCTGGGAATGTACCACCATTTGTATCACATAAAATGATACGTGATGCACCAGCAGCCTCAGCAGTTTTTAATGTTTTAATTGCATAATCTTTGTCAGCCTTATATCCATCAAAGAAATGTTCTGCATCAAAAAATACATTCTTACCTTTAGAAACTAAATATTCAATTGAATCTTTAATCATATTTAAGTTTTCTTCTAATGTTGTATTTATAATATGTTCAACATGGAAGCTACTTGTTTTACCGAAAATACAAACATAATTTGTTCCTGCATCAATTAATGCATTAAGATTATTATCATCTTCTGGCTTTATATTACATCTTCTAGTTGAACCAAACGCAACAAGCTTAGAATGATTAAATTTAATATTATTTGCTTCTTTAAAGAATTCTAAATCTTTTTGATTACTACCTGGATTACCAGCCTCTACAAAGTCGATACCTAAGTCATCTAAGCATTTAGTGATTTTGATTTTATCACTAACAGAAAAACTTATTCCTTGAGCTTGAGCACCATCTCTTAATGTAGAGTCAAATACTTCGACCTTCAAAGAATCACCCCCATTTAATACAACAAAAGTGAAAGTGACTTCTCACTCTCACTATTTGCTTTATTGTATTTTTATAAAAATTAGTTATTAATTAATTTGTCTTTTTCGTTATTCCAGCTATAGAACTTACGAATTTCAGCTCCAACCTTTTCACTTGGATGGTTAGCAGCCTTTTGACGTAAAGCATTGAAATGAACTTGACCAGAAGCTGTAGACATATCTAATAAGAAATCCTTAGCAAATGTACCATCTTGAATATCAGATAATACCTTCTTCATAGCTTTCTTAGTTTCTTCAGTAATAATCTTTGGTCCAGTGATATAATCACCATATTCAGCTGTGTTAGAAATAGAATATCTCATGCCAGCGAAGCCTGATTGATAAATTAAATCAACGATTAGCTTCATTTCATGGATACATTCAAAATAAGCATTTCTTGGATCATATCCAGCTTCAACTAAAGTTTCAAAACCAGCTTGCATTAAAGCACTAACACCACCACATAATACTGCTTGTTCACCAAATAAGTCAGTTTCTGTTTCTGTCTTGAATGTAGTTTCAAGAATTGCAGCTCTTGCGCCACCGATACCAGCACCATAAGCTAAAGCAATTTCTAATGCTTTACCAGTTTCATTTCTTTCAACTGCAACTAAACATGGAGTACCCTTACCAGCTTGATATTCACTTCTTACTGTATGACCAGGTGCTTTTGGAGCAATCATAGCAACATCTACACCCTTTGGTGGGTTGATTAGACCATAGTGAATGTTAAAGCCATGTGCAAACATTAACATCTTACCAGGCTTTAGATTTGGAGCTATATCCTTTTCATACATAGCCTTTTGTTTTTCATCATTAATTAAAATCATAATGATATCAGCTAACTTAGCTGCTTCAGCTGTAGTATAAACCTTCAAACCTTGAGCTTCAGCCTTAGCCCAAGACTTAGATCCTTCATAAAGACCAACAATAACATTAACGCCTGATTCTTTTAAGTTTAATGCATGTGCATGTCCTTGAGAACCATAACCGATAATTGCTACAGTCTTACCTTTCAAATAATTTAAATCACAATCTTTTTCATAAAAAATTCTTGCTTCTGCCATTTTAATAACCTCTTCTTTTCCTCTTTTATATATTTTTTAATTCTACATCGCCTCTAGCGATTGCTGTAACACCTGTACGAATAACTTCCTTAATTCCGTATTCGTCAAGCATTGAAATTAACGCAGATACCTTTGCTTGGTCACCTGTAATTTCCAATATAATTGTGTTGTTTGCTACATCAACTACATGAGCTCTAAATATATTAGCTATCTCAAGTATTTGACTACGCTTAGAACTCTTTGCATCAATCTTGATTAATGCAAGTTCTCTTTTAACAGAATCATCATCTGTAAATTCACAGATTTTAATTACATCCATTAATTTAGATAATTGATTCTTAATTTGTGAATAAATGTCATCCTCACATTCAACAACCAAAGTCATTCTAGAAATATTTTTGTTTTCAGTAGCTCCTACTGATAAACTATCAATATTGTAGCCACGTCTACTGAAAAGTCCAGCAACTCTAGATAATACACCCATATGATTGTTAACTAATACAGACAGCGTATGTCTAGCCATAATTCACCTACCCCTTTTCCTATATATAAATATATAGGCTTTTTTTATTAAAATTCTTAATTATTATAACACTTAGAATTTTTTTGTCAATTAAATAAAAAGCTCTTTTTGAATAGAATTTTATGATAAATTCAGTTTCATAAAATAATATTCATAATTTTGAAAAATAATTAGAATAAAATTTTAAAATTAGATATTTTTTACAAATTTATCAAATTAAATTCAAATGGTTGAAAACGTTTTATTAAACAAATATTAAAATAATCCCTTTATTTGGCGATTTTTCCTTATCTGGAATCATATCTTTTCCTTTAAAATTCTGATATTTTACATTAAAAATATCAATGTTTTCACCAAGTAAGTAATCTTTAATAAATTTATTATTCTTATATTCTTCTAAAATATCTATAACAGATGTTTTTATCTTATGAGTTTTACCAGTACTGCCATATCCTACAACAACCTTTAATAATCTATCTTTTTCTTTTTTTGCCATATTTATTGCAATCTTTAGATTATATAAGGCTACATCTACTGTTTCTTTATTTGAATGGATATCTACTTCATACATATTATTCAAATATAAAATTACCATCTTTAAAAATAGTAATTATATTCCCTTCTTTATCTTTAGCTTCTACTAGCATGTCATTTGTACCTATTGGTAAATCAACATGATATTCTGAATAATTCAAATCATTATAATATTTTGAAGGTATACCAAACCTATAAGAATTTCCTAAAGCTATATGAGTAGATAAATTTTCATCTATTATAGTTGAGCAAAATACTTCATTATCATATTCTGCTAAACCAATTTCACCTAAATAATACATACTTTCATCAAGCCTTAATACAGAATCTAAGCCTATTGATTTAATAACCTTACCTTCTTCAAATTCTAATTGAAACGATCCGATTAATCTATCTTTTATATATAAAGGCTTACTTCCAACTATTTTACCAATTACACCATGCTTATTTGGAGATGTATAAATCTCAAGTGATGGTATATTTGCTTTAAATTCAATACCCTTCTTAGTTTTTAAAATACCAGTATTGAATTTAAATCCTTTAATAGTTTCAATTAATAAATCAGTACCTATACCTGTTTTAATATGTAAATATCTAATATCTAAGTCATATAATTTATCTATATATTTACTTAATTTATTTTCTCTTAATGCTATATTTATAATCTTATCTAATAATTCACCTAAGGTTATACCTAGATTACTAGCCCATTTATTATTAGGTATCGCAACCATAGTTCGTTGAGATATATTTTTATGAAAATAATCCTTTAATTTAGGCGTTTGTAAATCTAAATAATAATTATCCCTAGACAAAGTAAAAGGAGATGTAATTGTTATTCTTACAAACTCCTTTTCAATCATCCTATCATAAAAACTATCATCTAAATGAGGATTATCTTCTCTTTTAGAATTAGTTATAGTAAGGTAAATGTCATGTGTATATGATAATAATTCTTTTAATAATCTTTCTGCGAAATATACACATTCATTTGGGGTTACAATCTCAACTGATTGATTTTGCCTTAAATTTATAGATTTAATTATATATGAAGCATATTCATTAAATCTATCACTCAAGATTAAATCTTTCCTTTACAAAATTAACAATAACATTTACACAGTTATCAATACCTAGCTTCGAATTGATACATAAATCATAATTTGAAGCTTTACCCCAATCTAAATCAGTGTAAAAATTATAATATCCTTTTCTCTTCTTATCTTTTTTAATTATTTGAGAGGCAGCCTTTTCAGGATTTAATCCATAAAATTCAACTGCTCTTTTTATTTTTTCTTCCATAGGTGCACATATAAAAATATTACATACATTTGGTACATCTCTTAATACATAATCTGCACATCTACCAACAATAACACATGATTCTTTATCTGCAATTTTCTTTATAGCATCAAATTGAGCTAAAAATACCTTTTGAGATAAGCTAATATCATAACTATACATACCAGCTCCAGAAAAGAAACCATCAGTCTTTTCATCAAATGTTTCAAATACCGCAGGAGATAAACCAGAATCCTTACATGCTTCTGTTATTAATTCATTATCATAAAAAGGAATACCTAGCGTATCAGCGACTTTCTTTCCTATAAATCTACCACCACTACCATATTCACGTCCAATTGTAATTACATATTTCATAATATCATCGCCTTCCTGTAAATATTATTATAACATTATTTTAATAAAATTTGAATACTAAAAAAATGCCCATATTAGGCATTTCTTTTTATCCTTTTAAGCCATCAGCTTGACGTTGCATATTTTCAATAACAACATCATAAATATCACCAAGTTCTTCTTGGCAATGAGCTAATAATAACCAAGGTTCATTTGTATGAAAATGAATTTTAATGAAATTTGCAGGATTACCTTCATCATCGTCATCTTCAAATCCAGCCAAAACTAGAGAATCACCAACTAATTTAGTTAAGATATATTCTCTTAATTCATCTTCTGTATCATCTACATCCTTATCTTCAATATTAACTAATAATTGTGTATCAAATTTATATTCTACTATACTTTTATGTTGTCTTGACATATTTATATCCTCCTTAAATATACATTATAATTATATACTTATTTTTAATTATTTCAATTAAAAGTTAGTCCTCTTTAACTCCTTCATCTTCAAAATCAATAGATAATTGTTTTGAATAGTATTTAGAAACTGGGAAGAATGTTTTTCTATGAATCTTACATGGACCATATTTTTCTAAAGCTTCAAAATGAGATTTAGTTCCATATCCTTTATTCTTACTAAAGCCATAATTAGGATATTTCAAATCCATTTTCTCCATATAATGATCTCTTGTTACCTTAGCTAAAATTGAAGCTGCAGCTATAGATGCACTTAAAGCATCTCCATGAATAATTGATTTATTAGATGTTTTTAATTCACTAAGAGGCATCGCATCAATCAAAACATAATCTGGCTTTATTTCAATTTCATCTAAAACCTCTAGCATTCCTTTTTTAGTTGCGTTATAAATATTTAATTCATCAACTTCTTTTTCATTTATAAAAACAACCTTATATGCTAAAGCATTTCTTACAATAATTTTATATAATTCTTCTCTTTTTTTAGCAGTTAATTTTTTAGAATCATTGATACCTTCAATTCTTAAGAATGGTGGCAATATGCATCCAGCGACAACTACAGGCCCAGCAATAGGTCCTCTACCCGCCTCATCTATACCACAAATATTTTGGTATCCTTCATCATATAATTCTTCTTCAAATTTATATAAATTAACTTCTTCTTTATTCTGGCTTTTCAAAACTAATCGCCCCAATTCTGACATTTCTAATATCATTTATTATCATTTTAGATGCTCTTAATCTATCAGGTAATCCGCCCTTTAATAAGCATCCTTTTTTAACACAAATTAAATCTAATATTTCATTAGGATCATTAGATTCAATATTAATTTCATATCTTTTTTCTAATAAATCCTTATAATTTTTAACTAAATAATCAAGTGCATATAAAGTCAAATATTCTAAATCTAAAATCTCATCTCTTATTGATGAACATATAGCAAGCTTAATACCTACTTCTTGATCTTCAAATTTAGGCCACAATACACCTGGTGTATCATATAATATCAAATCATCAGAAACTCTAACCATACTTTGAGCCTTAGTAACACCTGGCTTATCACCAACATTTAAAGCTTTTCTTTTGGCAAGCTTATTGATTAATGTTGATTTACCTACATTAGGAATACCTAAAATCATTGCCTTTATTTCTTTTGATTTAATTCCTTTAGCTTCTCTTTTTTTAAATAATTCAGTTAAAGCTTTTGAAGCATACTGAGTTATTTTATTAACATTATATCCACTAATAGAATCTATATCTAAAGCAATATATCCTTTATTTTTATAATACTCCATCCACTCTTTAGTAATATTTTTGTCAGCAACATTAGCTTTATTTAATAATATTAATCTAGGCTTATTTCCTAAAATTTCATCAAGCATGGGATTCAAGCTTGAATAAGGTATTCTTGAATCAAATAATAAAAAAGCAATATCTACTTTTTTTAGTGATTCAATTATTTCTCTTTTGGCCTTAGCCATATGGCCAGGAAACCAATTAATATTAGAATTTATATTAATATTTGAATCACTCATAAATACTCCTTTTAAAAGAAACTCATTTTATTAAATGGATAAAGTCTAAATATAACTTTACCATAAACATCTTTTTCATCTATCAATCCAAAATATCTTGAATCTTTTGAATTATATCTATTATCTCCTAATACTACTATTTTATCTTTAGGAATCTTATAGGTCATTTCAGATTCATCATCAACATCAATTGAAGCATTTTCCTTACCTATTATTACTAAATAATCATAAACAGAAACATTTTGACGGCTTTCTTTTTCACCATTAACATAAAGTGTACCTGTAGATCCTTCAACCTTATAATAAATAACATCATCTTCTTTAGCGATTACTCTTTTTATGTAAAAAGCTTCATCATTAGCAACACTTGTCGCATCAAAAACTATAACATCGTTTTTACTAGGACTATAAAATAAATCCGAACAGAATACTAAATCATTATCATTAAATGTTTGATACATTGATGAACCAACAACTCTACATGGATTTATGATAAAAATCATGAAAAATAATATTAATGAAAAGCTCTTTAAAACAAATACCAAAATATCGTGAATACCACTAATATCTTTTAGATTTTGATACCATGGTTCATTCTTTCTTTTATATATTAAAAATCTAACGAATAAATATATATAATATAAGACCAAACAGCTTAGTGATACTAAATATATAGCAATACCAAATAATTGAACCACTGATGAGATAGAATCGAACATACTACCAAATTTCTTAACTCTATCATAATTTATGATGGTTAGAACTAATAATGCTATAAATATTAAAGCCCAAATTGAGTTAATAATTATGAATTTTTTTTGTTTTTTTATTAAATTCGAATCCATAATTATTAAACACCTCTAATTAGTCTTCATCATCAAATTGTTCATCTACTCCAAACATTTCAGCTAATTGATATTTATCAACTAAAATATCTCTAGCCTTTGTTCCATTCTTAGCAGAAACAATATTTCTTTCTTGTAAGATAGTAACAATCTTTGAAGCTCTATTAAATCCTAAACCAAATTGAGTTTGAATAGAATTTATAGAACAAGTTTGTGAATCAACACAACTTCTTGCAATCTTATATAATAACATTTCATCCTCAGCTTCGCCTTTACCTGATACTGAACCACTCATCATACCAGCTTTTGCTTGAGATTTCTTTAAATCATCAACTGTAAATAAATAATCAGCTTGATATTTATCAATTAAATAATTACATACATCTTCTATTTCTTTATCAGAAATATAAGCACCTTGAGCTCTTAATGGAGCACCACTATTTTGAATTAACATATCACCACGACCAAGTAAGTCTTCTGCTCCACCTGAATCTAGGATTGTCATAGAGTCAATATAAGATGATACTCTAAATGCGATACGACATGGGAAGTTAGCCTTAATAGTACCATTAACAATATTTGTTGTAGGTCTTTGAGTTGCTAAAATAATATGCATACCACAGGCTCTTGCCTTTTGAGCTAATCTTAAAATATAATCATTTACTTCTTGACCAACTTGCATAATTAAGTCATTGAACTCATCAAGAATAACAACGATATATGGCATCTTAGGTAAACTAGGATTTTCTGCTCTTTTCTTGTTGTATTCAGAAATCTTTCTACAACGATTTTGAGCTAGCATAATATAACGTCTATCCATTTCTTCAGTAGCCCACTTTAAAGCTTCTGCGGCTAAATTTAAATCAGTAATAACCGGAGTAGCTAAATGAGGAATTCCTTGATAGAAAGAGAATTCAACAGTCTTAGGGTCAACTAGAATTAATTTACAATCATCTGGTCTATTCTTTAACAATAATGAAACAATTATTGTATTAACAGATACAGATTTACCTGATTGAGTCGCACCTGCAATTAAGGCATGTGGCATATCAGTAATATCTTGATATACAGGTAAGCCTTCAATATTTTTACCTAAGGCAACATTTAAAGGCTTTCCATCTTTAATGAAATCTTCACTTATAATATCACCAAATGAAACAACATCTACTGTATCATTTGGAGCTTCAATACCTACAGTATTTCTTCCTGGAATAGGAGCCAAAATACGTAATGATTTACAGCTTAAATTCATTGTAAGGTTATTCTTAATATTAACAATTTTACTAACTAATACACCTGGATCAAGCATAATTTCATATAATGTGAAAGTAGGACCCTTTGTATAGTCAATAACCTCACCCTTGATATTAAATGATTCAAGTGTTGAATTAATAATTGCTTTCTTTTCTTCTAGCCAAGCTGGATGTGTATCATTTCCACCTGGAGTTTTCTTAAATAAATCATCATATGGAATACTATAATTAGAATAATCATTACCTCTAATTTCACCTTCTTGAGGTTCAATTGTAGGCTTCTTTCCTTCCATCACATCAGGGAATTCATTTTGATTTCCTCTACTAATTGCTTCATCAATAGAAATATTTCTATCAATTGGTGAATTATTATTAGTTGCGTAATCAGTATTATCTTCACTATCTACATCATCAAAATTAACCTTTGGTGCTTTATACTCAGGAATATCAAATGATAAATCATCATTTTCATCCTCAGTTGAATCAAATCCATCAAAATCAATCTTAGTTTCTTCCTTACTAGATAAGAATGTAGGAATATTAGTTTGAGGACGTTGAGGCATCTTTTCAGATACATCATTATAATTAACATTATCTTCATCATCAACTATAGCTTCAAACTTAAATTCTTTATCTTCATCCTCGTAGCTTAAATCTTCACCACTCATTGTATCTAAAGATTGATCTTCTAAAACATCTTCAACAGATGAAACAAATGAAGTTCTTACTTCTTCAACGATTGGTTCATTCTTAGTTTCTTTTGTGTCGGTTTCAGGGTTAGTATATTTTGCACCTGCATATTCCGCAGCCTTTTCATTTGTTAAGATATCAAATTCATAGAATTCTCTACCTTTTTTCTTAATTATATCTTCTGTAGTTAAATGCTTATCTTCTTCTTTTCTAATATAATCGTAATTTAAATCAGGATCAACAACACCCTTATTATCACGATAAGCACTTCTATCTAATACTCTTGTACCAAAAAAAGGTGAACATACTTGTGATGGTTGAAATTTATTTTTATTAGGATCATATGGTCTATCATAACTCATCTGATATATTCTAAATTTTTCTTCTTCCTCAACATATGTATTCTTTTTCTTTTTCATAGAATACTCTCCACCTTTCTTTTTTTAAATTAAATATAAATATTTAATAATTTATAGTTAATTTTTATAATCACATACTTATTATATATTATATAATAATCAAATGAAAAATAAAAGTTTTGATAACTTAAAATAGAAAAAAATATTATTTTTTTACACTTGTGTTATAATAAACAAGGAGGTGTTATAAATGTATTCAAAAAATGCATGGAAAAAATATGATAAAGAATCAATAAAAGAGCTAATGAAATTTAATGATGAATATATTGAATTCTTATCAGAAAACAAAACTGAAAGGGAAATTACAGCATTCAGTGTTAAAGAATGTAAAAAACTAGGTTATAAGGACCTAAACGATGTTAAAAGCTTAAAGGCTGGAGATAAAGTATACGCAGTTAATAGGGGTAAAAACATTGCTTGCTTCATAATTGGTAGTGAAGATATTTTAAATGGTATTAATGTTTTAGGCGCTCATATTGATTCTCCAAGATTAGACATCAAACAAAATCCACTATATGAAGATAGTGAATTTGCCCTACTTGATACTCATTATTATGGTGGTATTATAAAATACCAATGGGTTGCTAGACCACTTGCAATACATGGTGTAGTTGTTAAAAAAACTGGAGAGGTTATCAATATCGTAATTGGTGAAGATGATAAAGATCCTGTATTATGTATTACAGATCTTCTTCCACACCTAGGAAAAGATAAACTAGCTAAAACTGCAAATGAAACAATTGAAGGTGAAGGATTAGACTTAACCATTGGTCACATGAATCTTAACCAATATAAAGATTCTAAGTTAAAGGATGAAATCTTAAAATTATTAAAGGATAAATATAATATCGAGGAAGATGATTTTGTTTCAGCTGAACTTGAGGTTTTACCACAAGGTAAAGCTAGAAGCATGGGTTTAGATTCTTCTATGGTTTTAGGATATGGTCATGACGATAAGGTTTGTGCTTATACTTCTTTAAGAGCTATACTTGATACTGATAAAGTTACTAGAACTTCTTGTTGTATCTTAGTTGATAAGGAAGAGGTTGGTTCTATCGGTAACACTGGTGCACAATCTAAA
Source organism: uncultured Caryophanales bacterium (assembly GCA_946407635.1). Lineage (GTDB taxonomy): Bacteria > Bacillota_I > Bacilli_A > Acholeplasmatales > Anaeroplasmataceae > Anaeroplasma. Next base: position 1,944 of record CAMJOZ010000023.1, on the reverse strand, counting down.
TGGTTTGAAAATGTAATTGCAGAAATAATTTCAAAGATGAAAAATGAATATAATGATTTAATGTTAAGAAAAACATTATCTAATTCATATATGCTATCAAGTGATGTTTCTGCAGGATATGATCCACTTTATAAAGGTGTATTTGAAGCTAAAAATGCTTCTTATCTAGGTAAAGGTTTAACTTTTAATAAATATACAGGTGCTAGAGGAAAATCAGGATGTAATGATGCAAACCCAGAATTTATCGCAAAAATTAGAAAAGCACTTGATGATGATAATGTTTATTATCAAACAGCTGAGCTTGGTAGAGTAGACCAAGGCGGTGGTGGTACAATCGCTTATATTTTAGCTAATCTAAACATGAATGTTATTGATGCTGGTATTCCCGTATTATCAATGCACGCACCATTTGAAGTAGTTTCAAAAGTTGATGTTTATGAAGCTTATTTAGGTTATATCTCATTCATTAAAAATATTAAGTAAAAAAAATTGAGGTTATGAATCAAATCATAACCTCTTTTTTACTAATAATTAGAATAATTTAGCTGCTTCTTTACAAGCTTCAGTACCTGCAAAGCATACATTATTAAATTTACCCATCTTTATATTTGATAATTTATTATCTCCACATTGGCTTTCAGCTGCTTGTCGAATTGTAATTAATCTATCATCAGTTATACCAGCATCAACACTTCCAATTGAATCAAATACAAGAATAATAGAAAATTCTTTATCATCGTCTTGACCCTTTACAACTGAAAATATTTTTTGAATACCTTTTAATGAAGAAGCTTTAACTTCTTTTTCAGTATTTCCATCAAAAACTAAATCATATTGCTCACTTACAGTGTAACCACTGCTTTCAAGATTTGATTTAATAGAGCTTGCTGAATAACTCATTTGACAGCTTGCTAGAATGATTGCAACGAATGCCGCTGCAATTAAAGAAATAAAACCTATTATTTTTTTCATATCTATAACCTCCATCTTTATGAGATTTTACTATATAAAAATTGTTTTAGTCAAGTTTTAGAGGCCTAATTATATGAAACATAAGCAGGTAAACTCTTTAAATAAGCTGAATTAAATTGATAATAAACTCTTAATTCTTCTAATGTATCAAGATATTCAAAAGCATTATTATAAACAGTTCTCATAGATTTTGGTAATTTTAAATATGATATTGATGTATAGCTAAATGCTAGTTCACCAATTGTTTCTACTCCCTCATTTAATATTACATTTTTTAATCCAATACATTTATAAAAAGCTGAGGCTCCAATATTTTTCGCACTAGTTTCAATATTATTTAATGTATCATCATAACTAAATGCATTTCTTTCAATTGTTTTAACATATCTTAAATCAACATTTTTTAATTTAGGACATTTTGAAAAGCTTAATCTTTCTACTATTACAATTGATTCTGGATCTTCAAATATTACTTCTTCTAAATTTGAATGATCATAAAATGCTCTAACACTTATACCTGTAACCTTTTTATCATTATGTGTCTTAGGTATAGTATAGCTTTTTGAATTACCATATGCTTTATCTACATAATATGAATCAGTCGATTCTTGATAAACATATGTTATTCTAGATTTATTAAAATAATAAATAAACATAAATATAATCAAAAATAAACAAACTAAAAGAGGAATAGTAGTTCTTAAATTTTCGCGTTTAAACAATTTTATTCCTCCTTTTATTTTTAATCTTTCTTATATTGTAATTCATAAAGGTTATAATATAAACCATGTTTTTTAAGTAATTGTTGATGATTACCCATTTCTTTTATTTCACCCTTATGTAAAACAATAATATTATCGGCATGTTGAATAGTTGATAATCTATGAGCAACTATTAGCATTGTACCAATATTTTTAATCTTTTCTAATGATTCTTGAATTAATACTTCTGTTTCAGTATCAATATTCGCAG
>CAMJOZ010000022.1 GCA_946407635.1 uncultured Caryophanales bacterium | reverse complement strand
TACTACCTTTAGTTATTTAATTATTTTTTACTTTGGTGTGTCCACTTGACAAACCTCAGTTCACTATAAGAGCTTTTTTATTTTTTTAATAAGATATTATAAAAAGCGTTTTCACAAAATAAATTTTTATATTAAATTAATATTTAATATTGTATAATTATTATGGTTTAAAAAAGATTAAAAATTTAAGGAGATGTAAATTTATGCCATTTATTACAAGCGTATACGCTAGAGAAGTTTTAGACTCTCGTGGTAACCCAACTGTAGAAGTAGAGGTTACAACTGAATCAGGAGCATTTGGTCGTGCACTAGTTCCAAGTGGTGCTTCAACTGGTGAACATGAAGCATTAGAATTACGTGATGGTGATAAATCACGTTATTTAGGAAAGGGTACAACTAAAGCTGTAAAGAATGTTAATGATATTATCGCACCAAAGATTTTAGGTATGGATGTTACTCAACAAGTAGCAATCGATCATTTAATGATTGAACTTGATGGTACTGAAAATAAAGGTAATTTAGGTGCTAACGCTACATTAGGTGTATCTATGGCTTGCGCTAGAGCTGCAGCTGATTATTATGGAATCCCTCTATATAATTATTTTGGTGGTTTCAATGCAAAGCAATTACCACTTCCAATGATGAACATTTTAAATGGTGGTGCTCATGCTGATTTCTGTATTGATTTCCAAGAAATCATGATTTTACCTGTTGGTGCTCCTTCTATTAAAGAAGCAGTAAGAATGGGTGCTGAAGTATTCCATGCTTTAAAGAAGATTTTAAAGGCAAATGGTTATGTAACTTCAGTTGGTGATGAAGGTGGTTATGCACCTAAGCTAGGTTCAAATACTGAAGCATTCGAAAGAGTTGTTGAAGCTATTAAGGCTGCTGGTTATGTTCCTGGTAAGGATGTTTGCTTAGGAATCGATGTTGCTGCATCTGAATTCTATGATCAAAAGACTAAGAAGTATATCTTAAAGGCTGATAAGGGTGAATTCACTTCTAAAGAAATGGTTGATGTATACTATAAGAATTTAGTTGAAAAATTCCCAATTGTAACTATCGAAGATGGTCTTGCAGAAGATGACTGGGATGGTTGGAAATATTTAACTGAACAATTAGGTAAGAAGGTTCAATTAGTTGGTGATGACTTATTCGTTACTAATACTAAGAGATTAGCTAAGGGTATTGAACTTGGTGTTGCTAATGCAATCTTAATTAAGGTTAACCAAATTGGTACATTAACTGAAACTTTCGAAGCTATTGAAATGGCTAAGAGAGCTGGTTATACTGCAATTGTTTCTCATAGATCTGGTGAAACAGAAGATACTACAATTGCTGATATCGTAGTTGGTACAAACGCAGGTCAAATCAAGACTGGTTCTGCATCTCGTACTGATAGAATTGCTAAATACAATCAATTAATTAGAATTGAAGATGATTTAAATGGTCGTGGTCAATTCCCAGGTGTATCTGTATTTGAAGGTAAGAAGTCAATTTATTGCATTAAGTAATTAAATTGATAATTTAATTTTTGATTTAATAAAGAGGAATTTTATGTTCCTCTTTATTTTGAATTTTTAAAGGAGATAAATTTATGATTAAGGTTAATGATTTAAAAAATGGTGTTGTTATTGAATATGATGGCAAGTTAATGCAAATTATTGAATTCATGCATGTACTTCAAAACAAGGTTGCTTACGTTAGAGTTAAGATGAAAGATTTAAGAACTGGTACAGTTACTGAAACTGCATTAAAGGGTTCTGATTCAGCTTTCAAAAGATGCTTCATTGATAGACGTCCTATGCAATATATTTATAATTCAGGTGATTCATTTGCATTTATGGATACTGAAACTTATGAACAAATTGAAATTCCTGCAGAAAGATTAAATTGGGAAAAGAATTTCATGTTAGAAGGTTCTAATGTAAGTGTTACTTTCTATGAATCAGAAATTTTAGGTGTTCAACTTGAAGATAAGGTAACTTTAGAAGTAGTAGAAACAGCTCCAGCTGTTAAGGGTGCATCAACTGATACTAAGGATGCTACACTTGAAACTGGTTACACTTTAAAGGTTCCTCAATTCATTGCTAAGAATGAAAAAATCATTGTTTCAACAATCGATGGAACATATGTATCTAGAGCATAATTAACAAGCTTCGGCTTGTTTTTTAGCAGCTTAGCCAAGCGGTAAGGCCCCGGACTCTGACCCCGGTATTCACAGGTTCGAACCCTGTAGCTGCTGCCAAAAAATAATTTCCAATACTTTGTATTGGATTTTTTATAAAGGAGAATAACTATGAATGAATATACTTTAATTACGGGTGCGACTAGTGGTATTGGTTATGAATTAGTTAAATTATTTGCTAAAGATAAAGATAACTTAATTTTAGTTGCTAGAAATGAAGAAAAGTTAAATGAAATAAAAAATGATTTAACAGAAAAATATGGTATTGATGTTGTAGTTGTTCCAATGGATTTATCTATAATAGAAAATTCTAAAAAATTATATGATAAAACAAAAGAATTAAATTTAAAAGTTGTTAAATTAATAAATAATGCAGGATTTGGTGATTCATGTGAATTTATTAATTGTAAAATAGCAAAAATCAATCAAATGATTGATTTAAATATGAAAGCTTTAACTAATTTAACATATTATTACGCTAACGATATGAAAGAAAACAAATATGGTAGAATTTTAAATGTTTCAAGTGTAGCTGCATATTTAGCTGGACCATATATGGGTGTATATTATGCATCTAAAGCTTATGTTATGAATTTTAGTATTGCATTAGCAGTAGAAATGAAAAAATATAATGTTAAAATATCTATTTTATGTCCAGGTCCTACTAAAACTGATTTTGCTCATAAGGCAGAATTTAAGAATGAAAATTCATTCAATAAATATGCAACAAAACCAGAGCGTGTTGCTAAAATAGCATATAAGAAATTTAGAAAAGGTAAATTAGTTATTAATCCAGGATTTGTAGTTAAATTGATTTCTTTTGGTACTAGACTTACATCTAGAAAATTTGCAGCCAAGAGAAGTGCTGGATTAAATAATAGTAGAGTAAAATAATTATTTAAAGCTGTTAATATAATATTAATAGCTTTTTTTATCATTAAATATCTTGCTTAATCCTTGAATTTTTTATATTTTGGTTTATAATATTTAAGAAATATTTTATATAATAAAATATAAAAGGGAGTTTGTCCCTTATTTATTCTTTATAAAGGACGTGATTCTTATGATAGTAAATAATAAAACTAATATTGATTCACAACAAATAAAAACTAAATTAATTAAATTATCTCGTAAGAATCTATTAATTAGAAGTTCAATAGGATTCGCGGCTATTTTAGTTGGTATAATAACATTTGTAATTGTTTATTTAACTTCAAAGGATACAACAAATCAAATTATATCTTATATAGTTATGGCTGTTGGTTTAATTTATGTTGTATATAATTTTTATATGTATATTAAAGCTCCTAAAAATGTTTTAAAAGCTAATGAAGATATTTGTACATATGGAGCTATATATAATTACAAATTTAGAGAAAGCTATATGCAAATTGAATTTTTATCTAATGGAAAAAGAGGTAAATATCAATTTGATTATAAATCTATTAAAAGATTTTATGAATATGATGATTATTTTGAAGTAAGATTTAAATCATCTGATATGGTTATAATTGAAAAATGTGGTTTCAATAGTGAAAAAGAAATTGAAATATTCATTAGTAATGTTAAAAAGGGAAATCCAAAAATAAAAATAAGAAATAGGGAGGTTAAAAAAGATGATTAGAACAATATTAAAAAGCTTAAGAGAATATAAATTACCTACACTTTTAACCCCTTTATTTATTATCTTAGAAGTAGCCTGTGAATGTGCTATTCCATTTTTAACAAACCTTCTAATTAATGAAATGAAAAATAATGGTGCTGGTATTAAAAATGGTGATGTAACTGTATTTGTTATATTGTGTGTTTCACTTGTTGTTTTAGCAATGATATCTTTACTTGCAGGATTCTTAGCAGCTAAATATGCAGCTAAAGCTGCCTGTGGTTTAGCTAAGAATTTAAGACACGATATGTTTTATAAAATTCAAGATTTTAGTTTTGAAAATATTGATAAATTTAGTGCATCTTCACTAGTAACAAGAATGACTACTGATGTTTCTAATATTCAAATGGCTTATGGTATGATCATAAGAAGCTTAGTAAGAAGTCCATTGATGGTTATATTCTCTGTTATTATGGTATTTGTAGTAAATGTTAAATTAGGTATTGTATTTGTTGTATTAGTACCTGTAGTTGGTTTGTTCTTCTTTATTATAATTAAATTAGCAATGCCAATATTTAATAAATTATTCTATAGATATGATGATTTAAATGAATCTGTTTTAGAAAATATTAATGGTATTAGAGTTGTTAAAAACTATGTAAGAGAAGATTATGAAAAAGAAAAATTCAATAAGGCTTCAGGAGAATTAAAAAAAGGATTTACTAAAGCTGAAAGAATTGTTTCAATTCAAAACCCATTAATGCAGCTTGCTATTCAAACATCAGTATTTATCGCATCTATATTTGGTGCTTATATAATAACATCAACTACAGGAGAAGAAATGGATGTTGGTGGATTACAATCAATCATTCAATATGGTGTACAAATATTAATGGCATTAATGTTCTTATCATTTGTATTTGTTATGGTTTCATTAAGTATTGCGTCCGGAAAGAGAATTTCAGAGGTATTAGTTGAAAATTCAACAATTAATAATCCAGATAATCCTATTATGGATGTAAAAAATGGTGATATTGAATTTAAAAATGTTTCTTTTAAATATAAAAAAGATGCTAAAAGAAATGCTTTAAATAACATTAATTTAAAAATTAAATCTGGACAAACTGTTGGTATTATCGGAACTACTGGTTCATCTAAAACATCATTAGTTAATTTAATTTCAAGATTATATGATGTATCATCTGGTGAAATATTAGTTGGTGATAATAATGTTAAGAATTATGATTTAAAGGTATTAAGAGATAATGTATCTGTAGTTTTACAAAAGAATGTATTATTTTCTGGTACTATAGCTGAAAACTTAAGATGGGGTAATAAGAATGCAACACAAGAAGATTTAGATAGAGTTGCTAAAATTGCTTGTTGTGATGAATTTATAAATAGATTCCCTCAAAAATATGATACATATATTGAACAAGGTGGTTCAAATGTATCTGGTGGTCAAAAACAAAGATTATGTATAGCTAGAGCCTTATTAAAATCACCTAAAATCTTAATTTTAGATGATTCTACATCTGCAGTTGATACTAAAACTGATGCGCATATTAGAGAAGGCTTTAGAAATTATTTACCAGATACAACAAAGATTATTATTGCTCAAAGAATAACATCTGTATATGAATCTGATTTAATCATTGTTTTAGATGATGGTGAAATTAATGGTATGGGTACTCATGAAGAATTATTAAAATCAAATGAGATTTATAAAGAAATATATGATATTCAAAATAAAATTTCTAGTAAAGGATGTGATTTATAATGCCACAGCCTAGAGGAATTAGAAAAAGATTAGATAAAGAATCATTAAAAGTATTGCCTAGATTATTAAAATATTTATTTAAATATTATAGATGGCCAATGATTTTAGTATTCTTTTTATTAACATTAGTTGCTTTATCAACTATTGCTGGCTCAATATTCTTACCAATGATAATTGATACTATTACTACATCAGATCCTTTAACAAAGGAAATAACAATTAATGCTTGGGATGATGTTAAAGGTCAATTGCTATATATTGGTATAGCAATGGGTTCATTTTATTTAGTAGGTATAATATCTTCACTTATTTATACTCAAATAATGGCAGTTGTAGGTCAAGGATTTTTGGATCATTTAAGAAAAGATTTATTTGATAAGATGGAATCTTTACCAATATCATATTTTGATAGAACTCCACATGGAGATATTATGTCAAGATATACTAATGATGTTGATGCAATAAGACAATTTGTTACTCAAACATTACTTCAAGCATATCAATCTTTATTAACAATATTATTTGTTACATGTATGATGCTTTATTATAGTGTATGGTTAGCTTTAATAGCTGCTGTTGGTATTTTTGGTGCTTTATTCATTATTAAGCATGTTGGTGGTAATTCAGCTAAATATTTCATGAAACAGCAAGTTTCTACTGGTAAGGTAGAAGGCTATATTGAAGAAATGATGAATGGCCAAAAGGTTATTAAAGTATTCAATCATGAAGAAGAAGCTAAGAATCAATTTAATGCTATAAATGAAGATTTAAATAATGATGCTTATAAAGCAAATTTCTACGGAAATATATTAATGCCTATTTTAAATAATTTTGGTAATTTATTATATATATTAATTGCTATAGTAGGTATTATATTCTATGTATTTGATGTTTGGAATTTATGTATTGGTAGATTATTTGATGATACATATAATATTGTTGCGATAGGTGCTGTTGTAGCATTCTTAGGTATGACAAAGCAGTTTATTCAAACTGTAGCCAATGTTTCACAACAAATGTCTATGATTGCAATGGCAATGGCTGGTGCTAATAGAATATTTAATTTAATGGATCAAGATAAAGAAGTAGATAATGGATATGTAACATTAGTTAATTGCAATATTAGTGAGGATGGAACAATCACTGAATCTAATGAAAGAACAGGTCATTGGGCTTGGAAGCATCCTCATCAGGATGGAACATTAACTTATACTGAATTAAAAGGTGATATTTTACTTGATCATGTTGATTTTGGATATTATCCAGATAAATTAGTATTACATGATATTGATATTTATGCTCACCCAGGTCAACAAATAGCACTTGTTGGTGCGACTGGTGCAGGTAAAACAACTATTACTAACTTGATTAATAGATTTTATGATATTCAAGATGGTAAGGTTAGATATGATGGAATTAATATTAATAAAATTAAGAAGAATGATTTAAGAAGATCATTAGGTATTGTTTTACAAGAAACATCTTTATTTACTGCGACAGTTATGGAAAATATTAGATATGGTAGATTAGACGCTACAGATGAAGAAGTAATTGAGGCAGCTAAAATAGCTAATGCATATGATTTTATCACGAGACTTCCAGATGGATTTAATACTATGCTAACACATAATGGTAGTAATTTAAGTCAAGGTCAAAGACAATTAATTGCTATAGCTCGTGCAGCTTGTGCTGATGCCCCAGTTATGATATTGGATGAGGCAACATCATCAATTGATACAAGAACTGAAGCTTTAGTTCAATCTGGTATGGATAAGTTAATGCACGGTAGAACTACATTTGTTATAGCTCATAGATTATCAACAGTTAGAAATTCTGATTGTATTATGGTTTTAGATCAAGGTAGAATAATTGAACGAGGAACTCATGATGATTTATTAGCTAAAAAAGGAACTTATTATCAATTATATACAGGAGCATTTGAACTTGAATAATTTAGATTTTTTGAAAAAGTACAAACTATTTATCGTTGATTATGATGGAACTATTTTAAATTCAATGGATATGTGGAAAACAACATTATCTAGATTTTTAAAATCAGAAAATATTCCTTTTTATGAAGATATAGATGAAATTTCTAAAGAACAAACTAATATTGAATCTGTTAAATATATGAATGAAAAATATTTTCCGAATTTAACATTTGATGAATTATCAAATAAAATGTATGATTTTGTTAAAAAAGAATATGTTAAACAGAAACTAAAAGATAATGCAGAATATTTATTAAGAGAGTTAAATAAAATTGGTAGAGTTGTACTTTTTTCTGCGACAGCTACTGAATTATTAAATGATTCATTTAAAACTAATAATATAGTAGACTGTTTTGATCATGTTTATTCAGCGAGTGAAATGAATACAACTAAAGTTGATGGAATAGGGTTTAATGAAGTTTTAAAATTAGAAAACTATAAAAAAGAAGAAACATTAATTTTAGAAGATGTATTTCATGCTATCAAAGGTGCTAAATTACAAAAGTTTGATTGTTTAGCAATTTATGATAATCAAAGAAGCTGGAATGAAATTATTAAGGTTGCTGACTATAATTTAGATTTAAGTAAAATAATTTAAATTAAATATTTATTGTTTACAATAAATGATTTAAGTGTTAAAATAATTTTGTATTTTATAAAGGCTAAAATGACAAACTTATGTTTCAAATATCTTTTTAGAGAAAAGCTGGTTGGTGAAAAGCTTAAGATATGAAATGATAAAATCATTGTCTAGCTTGTGGAAGAATAAATTAGAACCACACGTATATCTACGTTACAGATTAATTGAGTGCTATATCTTTTGATATAGAACTAAGGTGGTACCGCGATAATTCGTCCTTAGAGTTTAATACTATAAGGACTTTTTTTATGGAGGAAAGATTATGAAGGATTATAAAGAAACCTTATTTATGGGTAAAACTAATTTTGAAATGAGAGGTAATTTAAATAATAAAGAGCCTGAAATTCAAAAGAGATGGGAAGAAATTGACTTATATAATAAGGTAATTAAGAAAAATGAAGGAAAAAGAGAATACACATTACATGATGGTCCACCATATGCAAATGGTGATATTCATTTAGGACATGCTTTAAATAAAATCTTAAAGGATTTCGTTGTAAGATATAAAAATATGAATGGCTATAAGAGTGTTTATATTCCAGGATGGGATACACACGGTTTACCTATTGAAAATGCACTTCAAAAGAGTGGTGTATCAAGAAAGGATAAGCCATTAGCTGAATTCAGAAATTTATGTGAAGAATATGCTTATAAGCAAGTTGAACGTCAAAAAGCTGGATTTAAAAGATTAGGTGTATTAGGTGAATTTGAAACTCCTTATATCACTTTACAACATGATTTTGAAAGAGATCAAATTAAAGTATTTGCTAAGATGGCTGAAAGAGGATTAATCTATAAAGGATTAAAGCCAGTTTATTGGTCACCATCATCAGAAAGTGCTTTAGCAGAAGCTGAAATTGAATATAAAGATATTAAATCAAATGCTATTTATTTCTTATTCCCATCAACTGATGGAGATGGAATTTTAAAGGATGCCAAATTCATGGTTTGGACTACAACTCCTTGGACATTACCATGTAACCTAGCTTTAGCTGCAGGTCCACTTGTTGATTATATTGTTTTTGATTCAAATAAGGGTAGACTTGTTTGTGCAAGTGATTTATATAATATGCTAACTTCTAAATTAAATTTAACTGATTTAAAGGAAGTTGGTCATATTCAAGGTAAAGATTTATTAAAATATCATTATAAGCATCCACTTTATGATAGAGTTTCACCAGTTATTAACGCTGATTATGTTACAACTACAGATGGTACTGGTTTCGTTCATATCGCTCCTGGTTATGGTGAAGAGGATTATCAAGCTGGTAAGCAATATGGCCTAGATATTATGGTCGCAGTTGATTCTAAGGGTTATCAAACTAAAGAATCTGGTAGATATGAAGGAATGTTCTATGCTGATTCTGAGGATGCAATCATTAAGGATTTAGAAGATTGTGGTTCATTATTATTACTTGATCCAATTGTTCACTCTTATCCTCATGACTGGAGAACTAAAAAGCCTGTTATTTTTAGAGCTACTCCACAATGGTTCGCATCAATTGATCCAATTAAGGATGAAATCTTAGATGCAATAAAAAAAGTAAATTGGAATCCTAAATGGGGTGAAATCAGAATTTCTAATATGATTAGAGATCGTCATGATTGGTGTATTTCACGTCAAAGAGCCTGGGGTGTACCTATTCCTGTATTCTACGCAGAAGATGGTACTGAAATTTTAGATCAAAAGGTATTAGCTCATGTTGCTGATTTATTTGGAGAATATGGTTCAAATATTTGGTTTCAAAAGGAAGCTAAAGAATTATTACCTGAAGGATATACTAATCCACATTCTCCAAATGGTAAATTTACAAAAGAAAATGATATCATGGATGTTTGGTTTGATTCAGGTTCTTCATACATGTTATTAAATAGAAGAGGATTAAAATATCCAGCTGATTTATATTTAGAAGGTTCTGACCAATATAGAGGTTGGTTCAACTCATCTATTATTACAGCAGTAGCTACTACTAATCAAGCTCCTTATAAGACTGTTGTTTCACATGGATTTACTCTTGATGGTCAAGGTAGAAAGATGAGTAAGTCTTTAGGTAATACTGTTGATCCTATTAAGATATGTAATCAATCAGGTGCTGATATTTTACGTTTATGGGTTGCTTCTGTTGAATATCGTGCAGATATGCCATTATCTCAAGATATTTTAAAACAAGTATCTGAATCATATCGTAAGATTCGTAACACATTAAGATTCTTATTATCTAATACATCTGATTTTAATCCAAAAGATAAATTATCTTATAATGAGCTTTTAGATATAGATAAATATATGTATATCAAGCTTCAAAAATTTATTAAAGAAATAAAGAACCATTATGATAATTTTGATTTTGGTGAAGTATATAGACTTGTTAATGCATATATTACAAACACATTATCACAATTCTATTTAGACTTTACAAAGGATATTTTATATATTGAAGATCCAAAATCTGTTAAGAGATTATCAACACAAACAATGTTCTATGAAATCTTAACTTCATTAATTAAATTATTAACTCCAATTTTACCTCATACTATGAGTGAAGCATATTCTAATTTAGAATATAAGGAACAAGAAGACGTATATCTAGAAGATATGCCAGAGGTTGATGAAAACTTAGATTTAGAACTTGAAGCTAAGTTTGATAAATTCATGGAATATCGTGATGTTATTCTTAAGAGATTAGAAGAAGCAAGAAGTGAAAAGATTATAGGTAAGAGCTTTAATGCTAAATTAACTATTACATTAGATTCTGAAAGTGCAAAAATCTTCAAGACTATTAATGATCCTCAACAATTATTAATTGTTTCACAAATTGAATTTGTTGATGGAGATAAATTTGATTGTAAGGTTGAAAATGCAACTGGAGAAGTATGTGCGAGATGCTGGATGATAGTTCCAAAAATCAATGAAAATGAGCTATGTCCAAGATGCCAATCAATCATAAATAAGCTAAAGTAAATTTTTGACATTAATTATATTAAATGTTAAAATAATAGAAAGGTGGTGCGATATATGAATTTTCAATTATTCTTTTTAAAAGAAGGAACAAGAGCATATGAAAAATCAGATTTAATTACATTATTAAAATCTAATCCTAATATTATCGCTCCTGAAGATGATACTGTTGGTAAGAAAATTTATAAATATCATCATCCTGTTTTGAATTTCGATGCAAGTTTTGTTATGGCTAACAAATCTGTAGTTCCTCATCTTGAAAGAATTGATGCGAAGTATTATGACATTAATTTTTATTTAGAATTCAATGTTTTATTACAAAGCTATAATGTTGAATTATTATTAGATATAGTTCAAGAAATTTGTTCTCAATTTAAATTCAAAGTATATTGTGAATCTTATCAATATGAAGTTAAGAACTATAAGCGTGCCGAAATAATGAAAAATTTCAATGTTTGGAAACGTTCATATGCAGATAAATATCCTGAAGATATTTCTAAATTTAACAAGTTAGATAGTCAAACAATAACTGCAGTATATGGATATTTACAAAAGAGAAAAAGAATGGAATTGTCATATTTAAGTGATAATATCATTGTTTCAGATTATATTTTCTTAAAAACTGAGAAATCAAGAAGTGCCTTTGTAGCAATTAAATGGGATGGAGAAACTCCATTTATACTACCACCTGTAGTTGATATTTTAATTTTACAAGATGCTAAAATTACAAAATATATTCCAATGAGTGAAGTGATTATGAAAATGGAAAAATTATTTGTTCCAGTCGATTCTTCAGGTATTACAAAGCTTGAACAAAAGAATGTTAAGAAATTATATAAATTCTTAACTAAAGAAAAATTTGCTCCACTTAGTGCTGAATTAAAAACAATTCAGATAGATGACATTTTAGATATTTAAGGTGAAATTATGGATTATGCAAAATATATTGATCATACAAATTTAAAAGCATTCGCTACTAAAGATGATATTTATAAATTATGTAGTGAAGCAAACGAATATAAATTTATGTCAGTATGTGTTAATCCAGCTAATGTTTCCTTAGCAAAAACACTACTTCAAGGAAGTGGTGTTTTAGTTTGCACTGTGGTTGGCTTTCCACTTGGTGCTAACACAACTGAAATAAAAAAATATGAAGCAACCTTAGCTATCACTGATGGTGCTTCAGAAATTGATATGGTTATCAATGTAGCTAAAGCTAAAGAACATGATTATGACTATATCGAAAATGAAATTAAAGAATTAGTTAAAACATGTAATGGTGTTTTATTAAAGGTAATTATTGAAACATGTTATTTAACTGATGAAGAAATAGTAGAAGTATCAAAAAGATGTGTAAGTGCTGGTGCCGATTTTGTTAAAACATCTACTGGCTTTGGTTCTCGTGGTGCTTCAGTACATGATATTGAATTAATTAAAGAAACAGTTAAAGATAAAGCGTATATTAAAGCTTCTGGTGGTATTAAGACTAAAGATGATTTCTTAAAAATGATAGAAGCTGGTGCGTCTAGAATAGGTACATCAAATGGTGTACAAATTATGGAGGAATTAAATGGCTAATATCCCTACACCTCATATTAATTGTGATAATAAGAATTTAATAGCTAAAACTGTATTAATGCCTGGTGATCCATTAAGAGCTAAATATATAGCTGATATGTTTTTAACTGATGTATATGAATTTACATCAACTAGAAATGTACTTGGTTATACTGGTAAATATAATGGTAAAGAAATCAGTGTAATGGCATCTGGTATGGGTATGCCATCTATTGGTATATATTCATATGAATTATTTAAATTTTATGATGTAGATAGAATTATTCGTGTTGGTAGCTGTGGAAGCTATGACAAGGATTATAAGGTTTATGATACTATTTTAGTATCATCTGCCTATAGTGATTCTAATTATGCTAAGATTGGCTTTGGTATAAATAATAAGGTAGCTAAGCCATCTAGTAATTTAAATTCTTTAATTAAAAGAAAAGCTAAAAAACTTAAAATTAATTTAAAAACAGGTAAAATTTATTCATCTGATATATTTTATTCAGCCTTTAATGATAGATGGAAGGATATCCATACAAAAAAGAAATGTGTTGGTGTAGAAATGGAATCATTCGCTTTATTCACAAACGCGAACATTTTAGGTAAAGAGGCTGCTTGTTTATTAACAGTTTCTGATTCATTTGTTTCAAAGGAAGCTTTATCTAGTAAAGATAGAGAAACAAATTTTAATGAAATGATTAAATTAGCATTAGAATTAGCTTAAAATTAGGACAATTATGTCCTTTTTTTATTTATGTTCATTAAAAAAATAAAAATACATAGAAATGAACATAAAAATATTATATAATAACTATAAATTGATGTTTTATTATTATATAATAAAGATTAGGTGATTATTATGAAACAATATTTAGATTTATGTAGAACGATTTTAGAAAAAGGAACTAAAAAAGAAGATAGAACTGGTACTGGTACTATTTCTTATTTTGGTTATCAAATGAGATTTGATTTAAATGAAGGATTTCCTTTATTAACAACTAAAAGAGTTCATTTAAAAAGTATAATTCATGAATTATTATGGTTTATCGCTGGTGATACTAATATTAAATATTTAGTTGATAATGATGTTAGAATTTGGAACGATTGGCCATATGCTGAATATAAAAAATCAAAAGATTATCAAGGTGAAACAATTGAAGAATTCGCTGAAAAAATTAAGAATTCAGATGAGTTTGCTAAAAAATATGGTAATTGTGGTCCAATTTATGGAAAACAATGGAGAAATTTTGGTGGCGTAGATCAGCTTGAAAATCTTATTCATGATATTAAGACAAATCCATATAGTAGAAGATTAATTATTTCTGCTTGGAATCCAACAGAGGTTCAATCTATGGTTTTACCTCCATGTCATTGCTTTATGCAATTTTATGTAAATGATGGTAAATTATCTTGTCAATTATATCAAAGAAGTGCTGATGTATTTTTAGGCGTTCCTTTTAATATTGCTTCATATGCATTATTTACAATGATGATTGCTCAAGTATGTGGTTTAAAGCCTGGTGTATTTGTTCATACTTTAGGTGATGCTCATATTTATAATAACTTATTAGATCAAGTTAATTTACAATTAACAAGAGAGCCTAGAGAATTACCACAAATGAAGATTAATCCAAATGTTAAATCAATTTATGATTTTAAATATGAAGATTTTGAATTAGTTAATTATAATCCTCATAAGGGTATTAAGGGTAAGGTGAGTGTTTAATGATTAATATGATTTGGGCTATGGATAAAAATAATCTAGTTGGTATAGATGATAAGATTCCATGGCACATTAAAGAAGATTTACTTTATTATAAGTCTAAAACAAATGGTCAAACTGTTTTAATGGGTGATGCTACATATTATTCATTAAAAGGCTATTACAAGACTAAACCATTACCATATGGTAAGATTTATGTTGCGACTATCGATAAATCATTAGTTATTGATGGTGTTGAAATGATTTATGATTTAAATGAATTCTTAAAGAATAATAAAGAAGAATTATGGGTAGTTGGTGGTGCGACTATTTATAAATTATCATTACCTTATGCAGATAAATTATATATTTCATTTGTAAAAGGTGAATATGTAGGAAATAGATATTTCCCTACAGTTGATTTTTCAAAATATAATTTAATTTGGGAAAATGACACTGAAAAAGTAAGATATACAGTATTTGAAAGGAAATAATATGTTTTTTATTTTATTAGAACTTTTATTTACAATTGGATATACATTATTATTTTATTTCTTAATTGATTTAAGTTCTTGGTATTTATTCTTATGGGTACCTCTAGCAATTATTGCTGGCTTGTTAAGTTTAGCTATATTTATATATCTATTCTTATTTTTTGGAAGTAAAACTAAGAATAAAAGCGGTAGATTTAGACATTTTATTTTAAGAAATGCAGTTTGGATTGCTATGAAATTATTCCATGTAAAATTAGTAGTGGAGAATAAAGAATATATTCCTCAAAATGAAACATATGTTGTTTATTCAAACCATAAATCTAATATGGATCCAATGTTTATTTATTATGCAATACATCATAGAAAGATAACTGCTGTTGGTAAAAAAACATTATTTAATAATCATTTCATGAGATTGTTAGGTAAAACCTTTGGAGCTATTTCAATTGATAGAGATAATGATAGAGAAGCTGCTAAAACAATGGTTAAGGCTATTGGTGATGTTAAGCGTGGTACATCAATGATTATTTTCCCAGAGGGTGGTATTAAAACTCGTGAAAAGGAAGAAATGGTTAATTTAAGAGCTGGTGCTTATAAATTAGCGATGAAGCCAGGTGTAAAAATTTTACCAGTTGCGATAATTGGTTCATCACAAATTTCTAAAAAGAAAAGAATTCAAAAGAAGGTTATTAAATTAATCTTTAATAAACCTATTTCTAAAGAAGAATATGAAGGCTTAAATACAACTGAAGTTGGAGAAAAGGTTGAATCAATAATTAATAAAGAGATAATAGAAAATGAAAAATAAATATCTTTATATAGCATTTATAGCTATCGGATTTCTATTCTTAGTATCTGGTAGTATTTCACTTATATTTGGAGCTTTATTTAGTTTAAATAATCTAATTTATTTAGGTTTAACTTTAATGTTTATTGGCTTTGTATTATATTTAATTGTTGTGATTGTTATAATTGTTTATTTTGTAAGAAAGAAGAGGTGAAATTATGAATAGTGTAATATTAACATTAATTATTATCGGTTCAATAATTTTATTTCTTGTAATTTTATATGCGATTATCATTACAATTGTTAAAAAAAGTCAATTAAAGAAAATGTATTCTGATGTTGAAGCTTTTTTAGATTTTTATACTACTGAAAATATTGGATCATATGAAAAGAAATCTTTACCAGAATATGATTATGTTTTAAAAACAAAAAAGAATCAATATTTTATTAAAGTAATTCCTAATTTTTCAAATCAAGAAATAACAGTTAATAACTCAGTTAAATGGCAACTAAGAAAAGCATTTAATGATGAATCTTTAAGATATGTTGAAAATGTTGAACCATTAATGAGAATGGATATGCCGAATAATGATGGTAAGCTATTAAATAAGAAGGTTTATATTATTTATCCTAATGCTAAATCTTTATTAAAATATATTAATGAATGTGAAATGGAATTTGTTCATCCAGATACTGATGTATATGGAACTAATATAATTACATATGTATATTTAAATGAAAATAAGGAAACACTAGAATTATAGTCTTTCCTCATTTTTTTGAAGGGATGATTTTATGAATTATGATTTTAAATCATTAGAATTTAATAAAATAATTGAGATATTAAAAGAATTTACTAAAACTTTAAAGGCTAAAGAATATCTTGATAATATTAAAATACCTAATGATTATAATGAAATTATAAATTTAAATAATAAGACAAAGGATGCTTATAATAATATAAATAAATATTCTGATATTCCATTATCTAATATTGATGATGTAGATAAAATTATTAAAAGAGCTACTCAAAATGGTATTTTAACTGCAATAGAATTAGTTAAAGTTTCTAATTTTATTGATACAACATCAAATGTTATTAATTATTTTAAAACATTAAGCTCATTAAAAATTGAATCTAATGTTTTAAATAATATGGTTAATAATTTAGAATTACCTAAAACATTAAAAACTAATATTAATTTAGCGATTGATAAGGATGGTAATATTTTAGATAATGCTTCAAGAGATTTATTTACTATTAGAAAGAGCTTAAAATCACTTGAGAATAGATTAAGAGCTAAATTAAATGAATTATTAATTTCTAAAAGAGATATGCTTACAGATAATTTAATTGTTGAGCGTAATTATAGAATGTGTTTACCTGTAAAAGTAGAATTTAAAAATACTTTTAAAGGTATAATTCATGATATGTCATCTAGTGAAACTACATGCTATATCGAACCATCTGAAACAATTGAAATATCGACTTCAATAGATAATTTTAAAGAAAAAGAGAAAAAAGAAATAAATATTATTTTAAAGAATTTATCATTATTAGTTTCTAGTGAGGCTGAATTATTAATAAATAATTTCAACATATTAATTGAATTAGATTTAGCTTATGCTAAAGCATTGATGGGTATAAAAAATGATTATAATGAAGCTAATATTATTGATGAGCCTAAATTCAATTTAAAAAAGGCTAAACATCCTTTAATTGATAAGGATCTTTGTGTTCCAATTGATATTAATTTAGGTAATAAATTTAATGTAATAATTATTACTGGTCCTAATACAGGTGGTAAAACAGTTGCGTTAAAGACTGTAGGTTTATTACATTTGATGGCTTATGTAGGTATGATGGTACCTGCAAGCCTTGATTCATCATTTGGATATTTTGATAATATTTTAGCTGATATTGGTGATGAGCAATCAATCGAGCAATCATTATCTACATTCTCATCTCATATGAGTAAAATAATCAATATTATTAATATTACAACCTCTAATTCATTAGTTTTATTAGATGAGGTTGGTTCAGGTACTGATCCAAAGGAAGGATCATCACTTGCAATTTCAATTATTAAATATTTTAAAGATAATAATTCTAAAGTTATCGCGACTACACATTATTCAGAATTAAAAACTTATGCTTATAATGATTCTGATATATCAAACGCGTCAGTAGAATTTAATAATGAAACATTAAAGCCTACTTATAGATTATTAATAGGTATTCCTGGTAAAAGTAATGCAATTATGATTGCTAAAAGATTAGGATTAAATGAAAAAATAATTGATGATGCTTTAATTGAAATGGATTCTAAATCTAATGAATCAAGTGATGTAATTAAGAATTTAGAGGATGAATTATTATCTGTAAAGAAAAAAGAAAAAGAATTAGATGAAAAAATATTAGAACAAAATAGAATTAATAAAGAATTAATTAATGAAAAGAATAATTTAATTAAGAGTACAGATAAATTAATTAATGAAGCTAAAGAAAAAGCTAAATCTATAATTGAAAATTCTAAAAAAGAATCTGAAAAGTTATTAAATGAAATTAAAAATCTATCAAGTGAATCATATAAAGAACATGAAATGATAAATTTAAAAACTAAGATGCGTAATTTAGATATTCAAAATGAAGAATCAGTTATTAAAGATACATTTAATGTAGGTGATTTTGTTTTAATTAAAACATATGAAAAATATGGTACTGTATCTAAGGTTAAAAAAGATAATACTTATACAGTTAATATCGGTCAATTCCAAATGGATTTTAAAGGTAGTGAGCTTATTTTAAGTGCTAAGCCTGTCGAAAAGCCAAAACCTAAACAAAGATTATCTGGATATAATCCGACATCACATGTTGGTTTATCACTTGATTTAAGAGGAAAAAGAGTTGAAGAAGTAAATTATTTATTAGAACAATATTTTGATCAAGCATTATTAGGCAATTTAGATCAAGTATCAATTATTCATGGTTTTGGAACTGGAGCCGTTAGAAAAGCTGTTCAAGAATTTTTAAAGAATAAACCTTATGTTAAAAGCTATCGTTATGGTGGTGAAGGAGAAGGTTTAAATGGAGTTACAATCGTTTATTTGAAATAAGGTGAAAATATGAAGGCAGCGATAATATTAAAGGATGCTTATTTGACTAATTTTAATAATTGTTATGATATTATTATTGGGGCTGATAGAGGAGCCCTTCATGCCTTAAATAATGGTATTATACCTGATATATCAATTGGTGATTTTGATTCTGTAAGTGAAATAGAATTTGAAAAAATAAAAAATAATTCTAAAAAATTAATACAATTAAATAAAATTAAAGATAGTAGTGATACACATGAGGCTATTAAATTAGTTTCTAATTATGATGAAATTCATATTTTAGGTGGAATAAAAGGAAAAAGAATTGAACATTTGTTTTCTAATATAATTGATTTAATTAATTATCCTAATTTATCAATTATGGATGAGGATTCATTAATTGAAACTATTAATGATAATAATTATAAGGTTAAAGAAAATTATAAATTTGTATCATTATATGCTATAGATGAGGCTATTGTTGATTTAATTGGATTTAAATATGAATTAAATAATTATTTACTTAAAAGAAATGATCCACTTTGTTTATCAAATGAAATAATAAATAATCCTAAAATAAATTTAAAAAAAGGTAAATTATTAATAATTTATAGCCATGCAGATTAAAAGCTTTAAGAATTATTTAATACCATCTTTAGTCGCTACAGTATTTTTAGCAACATATGTAATATTTGATGGTATATTTATTGGTATTAAATTATCTGATTTAGGATTATCAGCTATAAACATTGGTTGGCCTGTTGTTGCCATAATACATTCAATGGGTATAGGCTTAGGTATATCAGCTGGAATATATATTTCAAGAAAAAATGGTGAAGGTAAATTTGATGAAGCTAATAAAGCTAAATTAACATCTATTATCATTTTATTAGCTTTAGGTATTATATTTACTACTTTAATTTATTTTTTAAAAAAGCCACTTATTTATTTATTTGGGGCTGATGATCAAGTTTATCCATACGCAGATGAATATTTAACTACATATATTTTATTTGGTGGAATATTATTTACAATTGGACCTGCCTTAATACCACTTTTAAAAAATAGTGGTAAATCTAAGATGGCTATGATTGCATCCATATCATCAGTTGTAATTAATTTTACATTAGATTATGTTTTTATTATTTTATTTGATATGGGATTAAAGGGAGCGGCTTTAGCATCAATTTTAGGTCAATTAAGCTGTGTTATAATTGCTTTATTTTCATATTATAAAGAATTTGATGGAGTATCATTTAACAAACAATTTATAAAGAGATTTTTTGTTGGTGGAATAGCACCATATGTATTAAATTTCTCATATGATATTATTTTAATAATAACTAATAGAGTATGTGGTTATTTTAATGGAAATGAAGCTATAGCAACCTATGCACTTTTAACATATGCACTTTATGTTGTTAATGCAATATGTCAGGGTGTTGGTGATGGTATTCAGCCTTTATTTTCATATTATTCAGGTAAGAATGATAATAAAATGGTTAAGAAACTATTTATTAAATCAGTAATTGTTAGCTTTATAATTAATAGTATTTTTATAACATTATTTATTATTTTTAGATACGAGATAGC
>CAMJOZ010000021.1 GCA_946407635.1 uncultured Caryophanales bacterium | reverse complement strand
CCATTTGATCCTTTGGAATATCAATTGTAGGAATAACTTCATCAAAGATGAATTCCTTAACAAATTTACCTAATTGATCATCTTGAATAGTTTCTTTTACTGCATCGATACCAGCTAAATAAGAAACTGGAACTAATGTAGTATGAGAACCATTAAGAATCTTAACTTTTCTTTGCTTATAAGGAACAATTGAATCAACGAATAATACATTTAAATTAGCCTTTTCAGTTCCTAAGAATTTCTTTAATGCTTCAAGATTAGCCTTTGCAACCTTTTGGTCAGCAACTGTTTGAGCATCAATACACCATAAGTGGAAAATTTCACCAACAACCATATTTTGATCTTGGTATCCTAAATCCTTTTGGAATTGTTCAGCATCATTTCTTGGATAACCTGGAACGATTCTATCAACTAATGTATTGAAATACTTGTTTTCATTTTCAACATAATTAATGAATTTAGCATCAAAGCCAATGTGCTTAGCTAATTTAACCATTACTTCTTTTAATGTTTCACCATTATGATCAATTAATTCACATGGAACGATAAATAAACCCTTCTTGCCAGCATCATATCTAGCCTTTAATAAAGCTAATAATTTTCCTGGATAAGAATTTGGACATTTAGAGAAATCAGTATCGTTTTCATCATAAGCGATACCAGCTTCTGTTGTATTAGAAATAACGCATTGTAAATCATCACTTACAGCGTATTCTAAGAATTTCTTATAATCTAAATAAGGATTAAAAGCATCTTGAATAGTCTTAATTACTTCATGTTGTCTTACAGCCTTACCATCTTGTAAGCCTTGTAAATATAAAGTATATAAGCAATCAGCTTCTGCTAACTCCTTTACTCTACCAAATTGTTCGATTGGTTGAACTACGGCAACGCCACCATCAAATGAACCAGCCTTGTTTGCTGAATTAATAATCCAGTCAACAAATGCACGAAGGAAATTTCCTTCACCAAATTGTAAAATTTTTACAGGTCTAGCTTCTTTTTTATTTACCTTATTAATTAAAGGTAAGTCTTTAACTTCAGTCACAATTAATTACCTCCATAACGCACCATATTGTGATTAGTGCATATTTTTATATCATAATTTTATCACTTAATATTTTCATAGTCAATTAGAATAAAAGTAAATCTATTATTTAATAATAGCAAAAGAAAAAATAGCCATTTTTGACTATTTTTCTTTGCTTCTATTTAATGATTTAATGTATCTTGGATCATCTTTAGTTGTTTTAACATATTTAATATATTCATATGTAGAATTTTCTTTAATTCTTTTTTCTAATGAACCATATATTTGTTGATACAATTTATCAATTTGTTCTTGCTTAGGAAGAGTATTATCAGGATAAAATGGGCCATCAATATAAACTCTTATTTTAGGTCTTTTTCCATGCTTTCTTTTTTGATAACAAACACTAGATGAATAAGCGGGAACATCATACATAATAGGATATCTCATACTGTCCTTTATAAATGGTCTAATTCCTGTATAATATGGCCATATATGAGCCTCTGGATAAATTGTAATAATTGATTTTTTACTACGATTTTTTAACAATCTTAAGAATTCCTTTTTGGCATCTAATGTATCAGCTAAAGGAATAGCACCTAAAGCTACTACCAAATTGCTAATTCCTTTAATAGAAACAGCACTTGAATCAACTACAATATAGCTCTTTTTATTAGCAAAATGATTAGGAATATATG
This sequence comes from uncultured Caryophanales bacterium, assembly GCA_946407635.1. GTDB lineage: Bacteria > Bacillota_I > Bacilli_A > Acholeplasmatales > Anaeroplasmataceae > Anaeroplasma. The sequence continues at coordinate 18,739 of CAMJOZ010000021.1, read as the reverse complement.
CATCAGGCATATAATTTGTGTGATTTGAGAATACAAAACATCCTTTTTTCTTTATTTCTTTAAATGCTTTTCTATTATAAATCTTATAGTGATATCCGAAAACCATAATTAAATGAGTTAGTGGTTTAACAATAACATAATGTAAAAAATTAGCCCAAATCTTAAAGAACCAATTTTCTTCTTTTCTGTAATTATATGATTTATCTATTATCTTTCTTTTAATAGATTTAGTCGCAGCAAAATCATCATTTAATTCGTCTGCGTAATAAAATACTTTTTGTCCTTCGTTAATACTAGTTTCCACAATATCACCCTAACTCTAATGTATATTATACTTTACATTTTTAATATTTCAAGTTATTTGTGATATGTTTCATTGTTATTAATTTTAAATGCCCTATAGATTTGTTCTAAAAGTATTACTTGCATTAGCTTATGAGGGAATGTCATCTTAGAAAAACATAACCTAAAATCTGCCATATTTAATACCTCATCAGATAACCCTAATGAACCACCAATAATGAATGTAATATTGGCGCTATGATATGTAAATATTTCATCTAATTTGGATGCTAATTCTTCACTAGAAAGCATCTTTCCTTTTAAATCTAAACATACAATATAATCATCTTTTGGAATAGATTTAATAATCTTATTCCCTTCTTTATTTTTTATAATATTAATCTCGTTTTCACTTGGATTATCATTTATAGCTTCATCATTAACTTTTATAAAGTTAACCTTAGTATATTTTGATAATCTTTTTGAATATTCTTCTATTGCGTCTATAAAATATTTTTCTTTAATACTACCTACACTTAATATAGTTATTCTCATATTTCATATTCCTTTGATGCATAAGGTCTTAATATAACAAAATTTATATTATCAGTATTAACATTCATCTTTCTAAAAACATCATTTCTTGTCATTTCAATCATCTCATCTAAATTGCATTCTTGAGATACATGAGCATGCATAACAAGCTTAGTTTTTTCACCCATTGAATCAGCTAAGCATACCATAGATTTTTCATTAGAAAGGTGTCCATGATCTGAAAGAATTCTGATTTTTAAAGGGTATGGACGCTCTGAATGCATTAATATTTCTGGATCATGATTTGATTCTAGTAAATAGCAATCAGAATTTTTAATAATTGGCATTATATCCTTATGGATATAGCCTGTATCAGTTATATATGTTAATTTTGTTGTATTTTCTTTAAATAAGAATCCAACAGGCTCTGAAGCATCATGGAATAAAGGTAAAATATCAATTCTTAAATCTTCTAATTCAATTGGATGATATAAAATTGATTCATCCTTCTTTTCATACAATAAAATTGTATTTTGTTCTAATCTTTTATTAATTAATTCACATATATTATTTTCTTTATTAAAATTGAATTTATATATGTAATCTAATGTACCTTTACTAATAAATATTTTGATATTATCAAGCCTTAAAAATTGTGGGAAAGCCTTAATATGATCTGAATGCTCATGAGTTATAAAAACATAATCAATATCACTTAATGTTAAACCAACTTTTTGAAGGTTTTCTGTAATACATTTTTTTGATAATCCCAAGTCTACAATTATATTAAATTTTGATGTTCTAATTAGGGTTGAATTACCAGATGACCCTGAAGAAAAAACTGTTATTTTCATTATAAAAACCTCAATAAAAATTATATCATAAATAATGTTTTTTTGTAGCATTTTTTTATTTACTTATTTTATTAATAAAATAATAATTAGTATCTTTTTTTAATGTTTTAATTGATTTTTAATTCCTTTAATGATATGATAGTATTTGCTAATTTTAATTAAGAAGGAGTTATAAAATGAATAAGGTTAAAAAGGCACCACGCAGGCTATTTACTGCAGCAATGGCCTCTGTGTTAATGATAACTTTATCGTCTTGTTCTGGAGCAACAAACACATATGGTTCTCTTGATAGTGAAGCTGTATACGCTACAGCTGGTGACTTCAAGGTTACTAATGGTGAACTTTGGGATGAACTAAAGTGGAGCTCTAATTCAGTTCTTATATCTTCTATCGAAGAAGTAATAATAAATAAGCAAGTTAAGAATATTACAAATGTAATGAATAAACAATTTGCTGATTTATCTGATGACGATAAAACAAATTTAAATATCACTGAAGAAAGTGAATTTACAGAATTAAACAAAAAATATAAAGAAAGATTAATTGAATTGGTAATTCAAGATGTTTACCAATATCAATTCTCAACTACTGGTTATAAAACTCATATCAAAGAATCATTACGTGATTTAAAAACTGATATGATTAAAAGCCAAGAGGTTTATGCAGATGAAATATATGCTAAATATCAAATTTCTAAAATAGGTAATGAAAATCTTAAGGATTTAGTTGCAGCAGTACCTAACAAAATTGAAGATAATTATCTTAATGAAGAAGCACAAGAAAATTTCTTAAAAATAGCTAATGATGAGACATTAAGAAGTATTTATTACGTAACTTTAGCTAAAGAATTATTCGCAACAGCTAAATTAACTGACGAAGTTAAAGAAGCTGATGAGAATGATGATGATACTGAAGATGATAAAGAAGGCTATTTTACAAGAGATACTTATGTTAATAAATTTAAGAGCGAATACACTAATACTTATGATATAGATGTTATTATCATTAAATTCTCTACTCAAGAAGAATTCGATAATACATTAAGAGCTTTTGGTATTAAGGTATACAATAATAATTTATATTTCATAAAGGGTGAAGATGGTTCTTCTTATGATGAATATATCAAGTATTATGATGATTTCTCTAATGCTCGTTTAGGTGTTAAAGAATATAATTCAGATATCATTGATGCAAATACTGCACTTGAAGTATATGCTCAAATCTATAATTACATGTATGGTGGATATAGAGAACCACTAGTTACTGGTAATACAACAATTAATGCTGCTAAAGAAGACTTAAATAATTTAAGAGGCATTACAGAACAAATTATTGATATTTATGGTACTAACGGTAATGATAAATATAATTCAGCTATTACTAATCTAAAAGCTAATTATTCTACTGCAATAAATGATACAAAAACTTTATATACATCTAAAGAATTAAAGGATATTGATTCATCATTTAAGACTTATTTATATGAAACATTAGATTCTGAAAAAGCATCTTCTAGATATTCTACTTCAACTCAATCAGCTAATGATAATTATTATATAGCTTATAAGTTCGCTGAAGAAAAAATATCTGATACAGTTGAAGATCATGAAACACTTCAAAAATATGAAGATTATTATAATAAGGATTTATCTACTTATGAAATAATGGAATACATTAAAGCTGATGAAAAATTATTTAAGAATCTAGAAAATTTATTAATCAAAAATGATACTACTGAAAACTATATTTCATCAGCAATATCTGAAGCTAAAGATGATGTTAAGGTAAAGATTTATAATGAAGCATTAGAAATTGTTTATTCAAATGCTAATTCTAGTTATTCAAAAACATTAGGTTCTCCATCTAATAAGAACCTACTTGCTACAATCAAATATGATGGTACAACTTACAATTTAAATATAAAAGCTGATGAAAATGATAAGGATACACTTTATTTCCCAGGAACTTCTAATCCTAAGGGTGCTTTCGATATTCTTGAAAAGCAAGATGGTGCAACTACTGCTATCGATATAATCAGCAAAAAGATTATTAAAACTACAAAGGCATATGAAAAAACTGCAGAAAAGAAAGATGATTATGAAGATTACTTAACTAGTCTTTTATATAATTTCGCTAACGATGGATTATCTTCAAACGGTTATCCTTCATCAATCGGTAAATATAATTTCTTAATGCAATATTTCCATTCAGCAAATGTTAATGATATTGTTAATAATTACTATAGAGTTCAAATTGCTTCAACAAGCTTATTAACTGATTATACAAAGGATGAATTAATTAAATTATTTGGTGATTATTCAAGTAAGTTATATGATGATTTCTTTGAATTAACATCAACAAGATTAGTTGTTTATTTTGATGGTGATGATGATGGCTACGCTGATGATGTAGAAGATTGGAAAAATATAGTTATTAATGATTCTACATCTGAATTTGATGGTGAAACATTCGAATATGCTGCAAAGCATTTAGTTTATACAATTTATAACAAATTAGCTGCTTCTACTAAAGCACACACAGATTATTTAACTACATTAGTTAGTGAAATTAATGATACTGCTAAGGCTGTATATGTTTCTAACCCAATCGCAGCTGAAAACATTTGGGCTAAATATCGTCATTTAGGCTTATGTGTTAAAACTGAAGAAATAAGTGCTAAGAATACAGTTACTTCTATTGATTTCAATTTAAAAGAGCGTCTTTATAATTATTCAAAGGGCACAGGTGATATCGTTGATGATAATGGAAATGTTATCGATACAGTAAATTATCAATATTTCATCAATGAAACTACTCCTACATGCTATATTGAACCATTAGATGATGCTTTAGCTATTAATACAAATAATAATTACATTGTTGAATCTAATGATGGTTATAACTTATTATTAGTTACTGCTGGTACTACTAAGGCTTCAGCTGAATTTAAAGAAAGTGATAACCAAGAAGGTTTATTAAATAATATTGTTGTAAAATACAATGATAATTATGTAACAATTCCAAATGTATTTAATAATGATAAGAAGTTAAATGATAATCAAATCAAGCTTTATATACTTGATAGCTATGTTAATGGTTCTTCTACTTTAGCTCCTGCAACACTTTCAAGTGCATATGAATCATTCTTATCTCCTATTTATACAAGATATTCAAGCTCTGAAACACAAAGAATAATACTATTAAGCTTCATTAGAACAAAAACAGGTAAAAATTCTTCTACAAGCTTATTCGATGTTATAACATATGCTAATGAAAGCTATAATGGTGTAGATGGTTCATTTGCTAAGATTATAAAGATAAATGAACGTAGTGCAGATAGCTATAATGATATATATGATGATCCAACAGAAACATTATATCAATATAAAAACTGGTGGGACGATATTGAACAAATCGTTGATAAATTATTAGTTAAGGAGGGCGAATAATTATGAAAAAGAAATTATTTCTTGCATCACTAATGGTTGGTGCAGCAGCCCTAACACTTTCATCTTGTGGTTCTTCAACAATTAATTCAGCAACTCCAACTGGTGGTTTAAATTTAGATGCTACTGTTGCTAAAGCTAAGGACTACACATTAACAACTCGTGATTATTACAATCAATTAAGATATAATGCTTCTTCTTTAGTATCTTCTAAAATTGAAAAAGCATTATATCAAAAAGAATACAATGCAATTTTAGAATTATTTAAAAATCCAACATTAACTTCAAATGTATCTGAAGAAACTAGAAAGTTATTAGTATTACAAGATACTAATCCTCTATTTAGCTTAACAGATAAAACTTTTGATGATAATTTAACAAATTATGAATTTTTCCATAAAGAATTAATCAAAACAATAAACAATACTTTAGCTAATACAATTTATTCAACACAATCAGCTAAGGCTATTGATAAATTATCTCAAAAAGAAAAAGATATAAAGATTAAAACATTTATTGTTTCAATGGCTAGAAAGAATATTACACTTACTGCAAGTGATCTAGCTTATACTACTCCTACTGATAATCCAAATGATATTATTGAATTTACTAATTTAAGTAATGAAAAATTATCAAGTGTAATTGAAGATTATTTATTAAATGAAGCTAAGAATTTAGCTGCTAAGAATGCATTATATAAAATCGCTGATAAAGAATATATCAAAGAATATAATGCAAGTGAAGATGATGAAGAAACTAAAAATGCTAACTATTTATTCAAGGATGAAAATCTAGAAGATGCTTATAATAATACATATAAGACATATGGTACTTATAAAATTATTCTAATTCAATTCAATTCTAGAAAAGAAGCTCTTGATGCAATCAATGGTTATGACTTCTCTTCATTAACTACATTAGATGAAAAGAAAGATAAATATTTAGAATTATATAATAATTATCATAATTATCAAGCAGCTTTAGATTTTACTAATGAAAAATTCACTTATACAATTAGTAAAGATAAAAATGATTTTAATGGATTAAGTGATAACATTAAAGTACTTCTTCAAACAACACTTGAAGATGGTGATATTTTAACTGAGCCACGTAATATTGATGGTAAATATGTTATGGCTATGAAATATGATTCTTCATATGATTATGAGGATTCTGAAGGTGAAGCTATTAAGTGGGATCAATTAAAAACAACATTAAGTGAAGAAGATTATAATAACTTAATTACTAAGATTAAGTATTATACAATCGATGGTTCTGCTTCTACATATCAATCAACTGTTACTAAATCAAGAATCTATGAAAGAGAAAACAATGATGATAAGAATGATGATGTATTCATTTATGATCCTGTTTTCGAGTATAGATTTGAAAATCAATATAATGATGATTATGAATATATTGATGCAGCAAACTTCAATAACAATCTAATTTTCAAGATTGATGATTTTGAATACACAGTAACTGATTTTTATAAGGATGCATCTAATTTACATGCATCATCAATCATAACTAATTACTTCGAATTAAATTATGCTTATGAATATTATGATGAATTCATTGATTCTGATACACACAATAGTAATGCTGACACATTAAGTGATGCTATTTCTACATTTAATAATGGAAATAATGATTCATATGATAAAAACATTGGTTTAGACAATTATTTATTATTATCATATGGTTATACAACTAAAGATGATGTATTAAAATATTATTATGATGCTAAAGAATGCTTATCAGATTACAAATCTAAGAAAGTATTCAAGGAATGGGCTGTAGCTAGTGAAGATGGTAAATATACATATAATGCTGATTTAGCTACATCTGGTTCATTATATAATTTATTAACTCAAGGTAATTCAAATTATAATGATATCTTTAATATCAATATTGATCATATCTTAATTAATATTGATGCTGATGGTGATGGTTCTCCTGATGATCCTGAAGTATTCTTAAAGGACTTAACTCAAATAGAAAGAACTAATTTTGAAAATGCAGTTGTTGAATTAATGAGAGCTATTTATTCTGAAGCAACTTATATAGCTAAAAAGGTTGATAAGAAATTATTTGATATTTCTACTTATATTAAGACTCAATATGAAGAAGGTAATGATTTACAATCAGATAATTCTAAAAATTGGGATAATTATAAAACATATAACTTCTTATTAACAGTTGAACAATTAGCTTCAAGTGGGGATATTACTCAAGATTCTGTTTCAAGCTTTGTTGTTCCATTCAAGGAATATGTTGAAAATGTATTCAAGGTTTGTGAAGATTCTTCTTCTATACTAACATCTTATACATATGGTAGATTCATTTATTACCAAGGCTACAAAAAAGCTACTGGTACTGCAATAGATGGTGCTACATATTATGAAAAGAGCGGATATGATTATATCAAGAAGGATGTTCAAGTTGGTGATGATGTATCAAACTTATATATCACAGAAGATTCTGGTAACTTATTATCAGATGATCCAACTAATTTAGATACAAATTTAATTACAATGGATACATTATGTCCTACTTCATTTGGTTACCATTTATTAATCTTAAATAGCTATAAAGCAGCTTCTAAGACTAAATATACTCAAAGTGAAGATGATAAGTCTGGTTCACAATCTGCAATTGAATTATTATTATATGAAGATTCAGATGATAGCTCAAAGAACATCTATATAACTACTGATTCATATAATGATCAAGAAACTCAAGCTAACTTCAAGCAATTCTTAATTTGGTATATCCAAAAAGCAAACGGAGCTTCTTCTTCATTAGATTCAGATATTGATACATTAATGGGCTACTTATTCAGTGGTGTTTATAGTACATACACTTCTGATAACTTCCAAAATGTTTTATTAATTGATTATTTAAATATTACTGTTGAAGATGAAAATATTAAAAATGTCGTTAGTGCAGAAAGAAATTTCTATGCTAATCTAGTAACAGGCTATGATGATACATCTGATTATTATGATTGGGTATTTAGTAAAACATTAATTTGGAATAGACCAGATCAAAAGTAAAGAAAAGAAAAATGCGTAGATTAAATTCTACGCATTATTTTTTATTCTTTAATTAAAGACAAGCTTAATCTATGTTTAGTATAATCAATATCAATTACATAAACATGAATATTATCACCTACAGATAAAATATCTGATGGGTGATTTATTTTTTTAGTGCTCATTTTTGATATATGAACTAAGCCATCATATTTAACACCACAATCGACAAACGCACCAAAATCAACTACATTTCTTACAGTACCATCAAGCTCATCACCAACCTTAATGTCTTCAAAATGCATAATGTCACTTCTTAGCTTTAATCCATCATATGAATCTCTTATATCTCTAAGTGGTGCTATAAAACAATCAATAATATCATTTAATGTATATAAATCTAGATTTAGTTCTTTAGAAATCTTTTCTTTATCAATAGAAATTAGCTTTTCTTTTATTTCAGGTGTACCTAAATCATTTAAGCTCATATTAATGCTTTTTAATAGTTTTAATGCTTTATCATAACTTTCAGGGTGAATACCGGTCATATCAAGCTTATTATCACCATCTAATATTCTTAAGAAACCTACACATTGTTCATATGTTTTAGGACCTAATTTCGCAACCTTTTTTAATTCTTCTCTAGATTTAAATCCACCTTGAGCTTCTCTATAAGAAATGATATTTTTTGATATAGTTTTAGTTAAACCTGATACATAAGATAATAAAGATATTGATGCAGTATTTAAATTAACACCAACTCTATTTACAGCATCTTCAACAACTCTGTCTAGACTCTTTGATAATTCAGATTGGCTAACATCATGTTGATATTGTCCAACACCAATTGATTTAGGATCAATTTTAACAAGCTCTGACAATGGATCTTGAATACGTCTTGCAATAGATATTGCACTACGCTTTTCAACTGTTAAATCAGGGAATTCTTCTATTGCTAATTCTGAGGCACTATAAACAGACGCACCTGCCTCACTTACCATAACATATTTAGTATTTAAATTGTTTTCTTTAATTACATCAGCGATGAAACTTTCTGTTTCACGTCCAGCTGTACCATTACCAATAGCGATTATTTCAACTTTATATTTATTAATTAAATCTACTATTTTCTTTTTAGAATAAGCTACTTGTTTAGGATCAGCTTCATAATCCTTATGTTTTTCATTAGGATAAATAACATCAATATCTAATACCTTAGATGATGGAGATATTACAGCAAGCTTACATCCAGTTCTAAATGCTGGATCAACACCTAATACAGTTTTTCCTTTCATAGGAGCTTGTAATAATAAATTCTTTAAATTAAGTGAGAAAATATTGATTGCTTGAGCTTCAGATACTTCAGTTAAATTAGATCTAATTTCACGCTCAATTGAAGGTGATATTAATCTTTTATATGAATCATTTATCGCATCAATTAATTCTTGATTAAAAATAGAATCCCAATTATGAGTTATTTTATATTTTAAATAATCAATATCACGTTCTGGTTGAAGAGTAACACTTACACTAATTACATCCTCATCTTCAGCTCTATTAATAGCTAATACTCTATGAGGTTTAATTCTAGATACTAATTCACTTGAATCATAATAATTAGCATATTTTTCCATTTCATCAACTGCATTTTTCTTTTTCTTTGTTGAGATAGTTCCATAAATCATGGATTTATCTCTAATATATTTACGATATTCTGCATTATCAGAAATTCTTTCAGCGATTATATATTTAGCACCTTCAATAGCTTCTTCTGGTGTTTTAACATTTTCATTAACAAATTTAGAAGCTATCTCAATCTTATCTCCTTTACGCCATAGCTTAAGCATAATATCAGCTAAAGGATCTAATCCAAATTTAATTGGATCAGTGGCTTTAGTCTTTTTCTTTTCTTTAAACGGACGATATAAATCATCAACTTCTACAAGCTTTTTTGCAGCCATAATTTGATTTTTTAATTCTTCTGTTAATAATCCTTTTTCTTCAATTAATCTAATTGAATCTAATTTCTTCTTTTCAAGATTTATACCATATTGATAAGAATCAGAAATCTTTCTAATTTCTTCTTCATCTAAACCACCTGTGGCTTCCTTACGATATCTAGCTATAAACGCAACAGTCTTTTCATCTGCTAGCATCTCTAAAACAGCTTTAGCTTGTTCTTCCTTAATATTTAATTCATTACATAATTCAGTTATTACTTGTTCACTTAATTCCATCTTAATACTCCTAGAAAAAAATAAGGCTTCAAGAGCCTTATTAAATTTTATTCAGTTTCGCTAACGAAATTTCCATTCATAAAATTGATTGCATTATTAATTACTGTAGTAACAATCTCATTTTTACTTGTTGAATAGATTTTCTTTTCACTACCATCAATTTTATATTTTGCCTTATAACCATCAATATTCATATAACTAAATATTGTTGTTGCACTTGAATCATCTGAACCACCAAATAATGAATCAGATGCAATACTCTTATTAATAGCTAATGAGGTATCAACTATGTAAAGCTTAACTACATCACCATCAAAACCCTTATTATACTTGTTAATTTCAGCTTGTAGTGATTTTAAACCATTCCATAAATTTTTATCTGTATCACTATATAATAACACATCACCATTATCAGTATTTTTACCATCATCAATTGTTTTATCAGGATAGAAAGCACTTAAATCTAATGCCATAACATAGATGTTTAAATCATTATCATAATTATGAACCATCTTTATTCCATCGTAACTTAACTTTTGGAATGTAATAACTTCATCATTATATTTATAATCTATTGTCTCTATTTCACCACCAAAATAATCAGGTGCTGTTTCATCACTTGATGAACTAGTTGTGAAATATACTATTAAGAATATAGCTACACCAATTAATGCAAGTGAAGCTACAATTATTGAACATATAATCCAAAAACGTTTGCTGTGAAGTAGATCTTTAAAGCTCTTTTTAGGGGCATTAGCTACTCTAGCAACTTTTTTTCTTTTAATTGTTGCCATAAAATTACTCCTTTAATCTCTCGAAAAGATTCTTTATCATTCTATCATAAAATGACCAATCTTACAATAATTTTAAAAAATTATTGATTCTTCTAATAAACAATAGTGTTATCTATTTTTCTCTTATCTATATATTTTTTTAATCTATAAGCATCAATACAAATAAATGCGATCATTAATGTAGATGAAACAGATATAATTACTGCCTTAGCTGTATTTGTTTCTAATGTATCTAAGAATACAAACATTAATACATAATATGTAATTCTAGCAATTCTTGTTAATATTATTGCTGAAACACTAATATATTTATTACCATTAATATAAGTTTTATTAATTAACTTCATACCTAATATAAATATATTAACTGCTAAGAATATAGTAACTAACCATGCATATGCTGTCTTAGCATATATAAAGCTTAATACTAATAATACGATACATGCAATTAAACATATTATATAAATTACAGTTTTTAATATTTTTCTTTTTTTAGGATCATTATCAAAATCAGTAACTACTACTGATATTATCCAGGCAAAGAAATGTATAAATACTTCGACTAATACATCGCCAAAGATTTGTATTAATAATTCTATAAGGCCATCCATAATTACTGATTTTTCTTTCTTTTTGTTTCTTCTTCCAATTCTTTTAATCTTCTAAATCTATGATTTAAACCAGATTTAGTTAAAGTACTATCATAATTATCATGAATAATATCTAATAATTCATTTAATGATGATTCTGGATTCTCTTTTCTAATCTTTATTACTAATTGTAATTTAGGATCTAATTCTTTATGATAATTATTTTCAAGATAATTAATAGTTTCTAACTGTTCTAATGAAGCCTTATTTGTTTTATTTTGATTAGCTATATCTAAATTAATACTTCTTTTTGCAGATGTCATTATTTCCTTTGTTATAATAACATCCTCATAATATTCCATTTTCTTAGTTACACCAATCAAATATAAGAAATCTCCTATGACTTCTTTACTTTTTAAATAAGCAATATAAATATTCCCTCTTTTAGATATTCTAGCGTTTAATTCAAAATAATTCATAAGCTTTTGAATTAAAATAATTTCTGTATCTGATGATGAAGATATTTCCAAATGAGAATTCTTACTATTAGGATCATTTACACTACCTTTAACAATAAAAGCTCCTCTTAAATAAGCAATTTTTTCTTCATCAGTTTTATCATCAAAGTTTATATTCATTGATAATAAATTTAAATCAGAAACTATATCCTTAGCATTCTTTATTAAAGCAGTATAAACAGTATGATTATCTAATCTATTTACAACTCTAGATTCTATTTCATAATCAATATCATATTTACCCTTTAATAAAGTAATAAGCTTTCTAATAATACTCATTTGACCTTGAGTAAAGGAAATAGATAATCCTCCAATTAAGGATATTTCACTAGATAGCCTTAGCATACCCTCTATTTCCATAATATCTAAGGATATATCATTATTTGTTCTATTAATTAAATCTTCTTTTACATCAGATGTAAAGCTCATAATTATTCACCACAAATATCTAATAATTCACCAAATTTATTAATAACATTATCACAATCAGCCTCAAGCATTATTTCAGGATGAGGAATATATAATACACCTATAGAATGAATGTTTGCATTCTTTGCTGCTTGCATATCAGATAATGTATCACCAACATAATAAACATTCTTTACTTCTTTTTCTTTTTTATGGAAAAGATTCTTAAAAAATTTAATAAATTTATTATCATTTTCTATAGATTTTAAGTATTCATTATTTTTTATTTCAACTAGATTCTTGATATAATCAATTGCATATAAAATACCATCTGGAGCTGGCTTTGGATTTTTAATTTCATTAAAGCCAACAACTATATCAAAACAATCATCTATTCTAAATAATTCTAAAGCTCTTTTAGCTAAATCGTTCTTTTTACTTGTTACTAAAGCGATATGATATCCTTTACGCTTTAAAACTTTAATTGTATCTTTTACTTGAGGAAAAAGTTTAACCATTTCATCATGATTAGCTACATTAAATTCACGATAATATTTAACCATTTCCTCTATTTCATTTTCATCATCACTAAATCTAGAAAAGGTTTGATATAAGGTTGGCCCATAAAAGGATTCTAATTCTTCTTCAGTTAAAACCTTATCAGGTCTATATTTAGCAAATGTATATGTAAAGCTTTGATAAATTAAATTTCTTGAATCAAGTATTGTACCATCTAAATCAAATATTAATGTATCAGGTCTATTTTCTTCAACCTCTGTAACAATATCATAATATTTGATTCTAGGGCCTTTAAATCTTTTAACTATTAAAGCAGTAATACCACCAACTATAAATAAGACACTTATAGCAATTGATACAGGAATAGGTCCCATCATCAATGGTTCAGAAACACCTGAATTTAATCTTAAAGATTCAGTGATTACTCTAACAATTCCATACCATAAAAGATATAAAAACATCATATCTCCAGATTCTAATAGCTTTTTAGACTTTCTTCTAATAATTAAAAAGAAAATAACTCCAATTAAGCATAACATACTTTCGTAAAAGAACACTGGATGTCTATAAGCACCACTTATATACATTTGATCACCAAATAATCCATGTACAACATTTTGATACCATTCAGTTTGAATTTTAGGTCCATATAATTCTTGATTAAAGAAATTTCCCCATCTACCAAAAATTTGACCAATTAAAATTGCTGGTCCTAGTAAATCTATCATTTTATAAATAGATATTTTTCTTTTAATACAATAAATTAAAACTGTGACACCAGCTGCGATAATACCACCTTGAATAGCCAAACCAGCTAATCCAGTGAATTGTCCATTAGTAAAGCCTAATACCTCACCAAAGCTATGGAAGCTAGATATATTAAATAAAACATACCATAATCTGGCACCAACTATCGCAAGTGGTAAAGCAATAACTATAGCTAAATATAATTTACCACTAGCTAATCCTAATCTTCTACCTTCTCTGATAACAGATACAGCACCTAATATAGAGCCTATTAAAATGAATATTGCGTAAAACTGGATATGTAAACTACCAATATTAAATCCAGTTGGAAGTGCTAAAACCATTATTTTTCTTCCTTCTTTCTCGCAGCTCTTTTATCTACAGCATTAACAAATTCTAAAGCAGCGTTATATCCGATCATCTTTAATTTCTCGTTCATAGCGGCAGACTCAACCAACAAAGATACAGTTCTACCTGGTAAAACTGGAATAGTAATCTTTGTGATTTCAGTGTTAAAATATTTAATCTTATTAGACTCAAGTCCTAATCTATCATAATATTTAGATTCATCCCATTTTTCAAGCTCAACTACTAATCTAATATTTTTCTTATATCTAAACGCACCAGCACCGAACATATCGACAACATCAACGATACCGATACCTCTTATTTCCATAAATCTTCTTAAAACCTCAGGAGCAGTTCCTATTAGATTTCCTGGCTCCTTTTCCATGATTTCAACTAAATCATCACTAATTAATTGATGACCTCTTTTAATTAAATCTAAGGCAGTTTCTGATTTACCAATTCCACTTTTACCTATAATTAATGTACCCATACCATTAATATCTAGTAAAGTTCCATGAACAGATAATTTTTCAGCAAGCTTATCTTGTAAATAAGTGTATAGCTTACTTGATGTTGGAGTTGTCTTTAAATTACTTCTTAAAATAGGAATATTATATTTTTCTGCGTATTTATAAAATAATTCGTCAATCTTAACATTTTTAGAAAAAACTAAGCATGGAGGATTTAGTTCAAATAAATGATTTAAATTTTTGTTTTTTACATCATCAGATAATCCACTAAAAAATGAAGCATCCTTAGATCCTACTAATACTACTCTTAATGGATCGAAAAAATCAAAAAATCCAGTAAATTCTAGTCCTGGTCTAGATATTTCATCAACGGTAATTAATTTATTCATGCCATCTTTACCAGCTAACAATTCTAAATTATTATCTTCTTTAAATTTGCTGATTGTAATAGAATCATTCATATTATTTTATCCTCCTTAGTATACCAACAAACAAATAATCGGATATTATATCAAGTAATATCATATAAAATATCCAAATAAAGCTATCTTCAAATACCTTTATAAATCCATCATTTATTAAGCATATAATGAATATAATTAACCCATAAACTAATGTGCCTAAAAATAAATGTCTAACATTATTCTTAATGGTTAATAGGCTAACAAATGTAGATATTAAAGATATAACAGCACCCACAGCTAAAATATAAAATACAGGTGTAAGAATTATTTCTACATAGAATAAACTAAATAATGACATTGAGATAAAGAAAGTAATAACAAACTTAAATAATAAAAGTAATATATCCATTTTGGATATTCTTTTTTTAATGAATCCATCTGATTCACTAACAATTTTAGATAGCTTTTCTAGCTTCTCTTTATCTTCATCTGATAAATCACTATTTTTTAATTCATCTAAAATATTTAATAAATCATTTTTAATTCTTTCGTTTTTTTCTTTCTTTTTGTCTTTTTTCATAAAACTCACAACCTATTTGAGATTATATAATAATATAATCTTAATTTCAAACTATTTATGATACACCGAGAAAATATATTAAAATCGGAGGTTTCCCTCCGATAATAATTCTATTTATTTAATAATGGCTTTAAGAATTTACCAGTATAGCTTTTTTCAACCTTAATTAAATCTTCAGGTCTTCCACTGAATAACACTTCTCCACCATTATCTCCACCTTCAGGACCCATATCAATAATGTAGTCTGCAAGCTTAATAACATCCAAATTATGCTCAATTATTAATACAGTCGCACCTTCATCAGCAATTTTATTAATAACATTCATTAGCTTTTTAATATCATCCACATGAAGTCCAGTTGTTGGCTCATCCATAATATATAATGTTTCAGGTGTTATTTTTGAATGAAGCTCAAAAGCAAGCTTTACTCTTTGTGCTTCACCACCTGAAAGGGTTGTTGAAGATTGGCCTAGCTTAATATAACCTAAACCAACATCATATAATGTTTGAAGCTTAGATTTAATTTTAGGTATAGAATCAAAGAATTCTAATGCTTCTTCAACTCTCATATCTAATACATCAGATATATTCTTATCTTTAAATTTTATTTCTAATGTTTCAGATTGGAATCTCTTTCCTTTACAAACCTCACAAGGAACATAAACATCAGGTAAGAATTGCATAGATATTCTTTTTACACCATCTCCGCCACAGGCTTCGCATCTTCCACCTCTAACATTAAATGAGAATTTACCTTTATCATAGCCTCTAATTTTCGCATCAGTTGTTTGGGCAAATAATTCTCTAATATCATCAAATACACCTGTATATGTCGCAGGATTTGATCTAGGTGTTCTACCAATTGGTTGTTGAGATATTTGAATAATTCTATTTATATTTTCTAAGCCTTCAATTTTATCTACCTTGCCAGGAACAATTCTTTTAGCTTTATATAACTTAATATACGCATTTTTAAATAAAACTTCATTAATAAGTGATGACTTACCAGAACCAGATACACCTGTAATACAAGTAATAACCCCTAAAGGAATATTGACATTAACCTTCTTTAGGTTATTAGCTTCTCCGCCTTTAATTTTTATATATCTTTTCCCAAGTGGTCTTCTCTTTTCTGGAACATCTATTTTCTTCTTTCCTGATAAATATAATCCAGTAATAGATTTAGGATTAGCCATAACCTCTTCTGGTGTTCCGGCAGCGACAACCTCTCCACCATGAACACCCGCACCTGGGCCTATATCAACTAAATAATCACAGCTACGCATTGTTTCATCATCATGCTCAACAACGATTAATGTGTTGCCTAAATCTCTCATATTTTTTAAAGTATCTATTAATCTAGCATTATCTCTTTGATGTAAACCAATTGATGGCTCATCAAGTACATAAAGCACACCAGTTAATTGACTACCTATTTGTGTAGCAAGTCTAATTCTTTGTGCTTCACCGCCAGATAATGTTTCAGCACTTCTGGCTAATGTTAAATATTCAAGACCAACATCAATTAAAAATTTTAATCTATCACATATTTCTTTTACAGCAAGTCTTGCGATTTCTTGTTTTTCTTCTGATAGCTTTAAATTCTTGAACCAATGATATAAATTTTCAATAGACATTGAACAAACATCTGCAATATTTTTATCATTAATAAATATATTCAGTACAGATTCATTCAATCTTTTTCCATGACAAGTTAAACATTCATTTTCGACCATGAAATTTTCAAGCCATTCTCTTATCCAATCAGATTGAGTTTCTCTATATCTTCTTTCAAAGTTAGTAACAATTCCTTCAAAGAAAGCTTTTTGATCATGGTTTCTTCCTGAAGTTGATCTTAATTTATAATCAATTAATTCTCTTGAACCATATAAAATGATTTTCTTTTGTTCATCAGGTAGCTTAGAAAAAGGAACATCCATATCAATCTTATAATGTTCACATGTTTGGATTAATCTAGCTGTATCTAGATTTCCTTCATCATGATTTTTATATGGGATAATCGCATCATTATTAATTGATTTATCATAATCTATGATTAATGTAGGTGAAATAGATAATTTTTTACCTAAACCATTACAATCAGGGCACGCACCAAGTGGTGAGTTAAATGAAAACAATCTAGGCTCTAAATTAGCTAAAGAATAGCCACATTCAGGACATGCAAAAACAGTTGAATAGAATTCTTCCTTTTCACCTTGATATAAAACACAATATCCATTAGATTCTCTAACTGAAAGCTCAACTGCGTTAAAGATTCTCGCTCTAACATTTTCTTTCATTACCAATCTTTCAATCACTATATAAATATTATGTTTTTTATTCTTCTCTAAACTTGGAGCGTTCTCTAAATCAATCATTTCTCCATCAACTAACGCTCTGACATAACCAGCTTTTAAATATTTTTCAAAAATACCTTTATGTTCACCCTTTTGTCTAAAAACAACAGGGGCAGTTATATATAGCCTTGAACCCATTTCTCTTTCCATAATCTTATCAACTATTTGATCTATTGATAAAGATGAAATAGGAATATGATGATTAGGACAATATGGAGTACCAACTCTGGCAAATAATACTCTTAAATAATCATATATTTCAGTTACAGTACCAACTGTAGATCTAGGATTATGAGATGTCGATTTTTGATCTATTGATATTGCAGGTGATAAACCTTCGATAGAATCAACATCTGGCTTTTCATTTTGGCCAATAAATTGTCTAGCAAATGAAGATAAAGATTCAACGAATCTTCTTTCTCCTTCTTGATAAATAGTGTCAAAAGCTAAACTAGATTTACCAGAACCAGATACACCAGTCATTACTATTAATTTATTTTTAGGTAGTTCTAGATTAATATTTTTTAAATTATTTTCTCTAGCTCCTTTAATAATTAATTTATCCATATGTAATACACTCTTCCTTTTATAGAATCTAAATTCTATACCACTA
>CAMJOZ010000020.1 GCA_946407635.1 uncultured Caryophanales bacterium | reverse complement strand
CCATTGATAATGAATGTACCAACTGGTGTCATATAAGGAATGTCACCCATAAATAATTCATGACTTACGAAACTACCAGTAGCTAAGTTTTCAAGCATTACATTAACCTTAAGTGGACGAGAATAGTTAATCTTTCTTAATTTAGATTCAACTACATTGTACTTAGGATCTTCGAAATGATAATCTTGGAAATAAAGCTTTAATTCTCCATTGAATGATACGATTGGAGAAAAATCATCAAAGACTTCTTGAAGTCCTGATTCAACAAATTGATCAAAAGATTTAGTTTGAATGTCAATTAAGCCTGGTAAATCAACACTAGTACGTACCTTTGAATAATTACGTCTAACACTTTTTTTACCATAATTTACATTCTTAAAGCTTTGACCATACTCCGCATTTTGCATAAAATACATATATCCTTTCTTTTTCTTTTAAGACTGTCATTTGACTTTATAGAAAATCTAAAAGGCTGTCTTATACCTTATTTATGGATAACCACAATCTATACTTAACTACTATAGTAGTTCTATTTTTTATCAGTGCAATATAAGGACATACTCCCACTATACGCATTTTAGTATTATAGTCAATATTTTGTCAAATTGCAAGACTAAAAACTGAAAAAGAAAAAAATTCCCAACATAAAGTTGAGAATTCTTCTTTTTTGTTCAATTCATTAGATATAAGCAACTTCTATTCTTAGAATACCAATTGTAGCTGTAGCTACAGTTGAAGTAACATTATCAATTCTAATTTTATATACATCTTCAGTAAAATTAAAATCCACAACATTTCTATATAACACTTTATCATATGTTCCTAGAACTTCCTTGCTATCAACTACATTGCCATCAACATCTAGTATACTTACTGTATAATATACTGCTTTTGCTGTAGATGTAGTTCCAGAGTAAATAACTAAACTAATTCTTTCTGTTGCGTGGAAATTAATAGTTTCCAAATAATCATTACCAGCGAATGCAAATACTTTTCTAGTTCTATTTTCTCCACCACTAACACAATACTCGCCCTCTTCTTCGGCACATCTTGTGCTTGCTGAACTATTTACATTCCAACAATTTGATGAACCACCATAATAATTTCCATCATAAGCATAATCAATATTTCCATTGTAAATCTTTATATCAAGTTCATTTGATACAACAATATTATTGTAAATAATTGATACATGATACAACCTATAATTATTAATAGATTCAAATTGTTCAGATTTAATTTTTAATAATTCTGGGAATAATTTATTAAGATGATAATAATCTTTATTAAATGGAATATCATTATTATCTAACAATGTCATAGATATATGTCTATCAATTGTATCAATATTTCCCAAAAATTCTGGTTTATCTGTCGTTATATTAATACTATTATTATTATACGAATCATCAACGAATATTTTTAAAGTCCTAAATACAAATGGTATTTCAAGTGTTTTAGAACCTAAATACTCTGTATCATAAGTAAATTTAAGTACTCCATTTTTAATTGAATTAGCATCAATATATTCAATGTTATTATATGTAACATCACCAATATCATAACTTAAAGAAATACTTGGATCATTATCCTTTAAATATATATTTTTTACATAAGGATGTTCAATGTCATCTACTTTTATTTTAAATATATATTTATCAATATTAAAGTCGTCGGTTATTAATCTACTTATTTCGGTCAATTTTGTTGTATCATCATATAGTTCTAAACTGATGTTTAAATCACTATCATAAACATAAATATCATATGATGTCACAAGAATATCATTTTTATCTTTGATTATTAATTTACAATCACCTAAATACTTTGAATCTATAACATCGTTCTCTTTTATTTCACTTATATTAGATCCATCATTTTTAGAAATATAATATTTATATTCACTATCCATAGTAATTAAATAGTAATTATCAAAATAGTGATTTTCTCTGAAATTGTAAGTTGTAAACTTTTTACCAACTTGATAAATCATTTGATCATCGAATAAATATTGTTTATCTTCTCTGGTAGCATTTTGTATAGTTTTCCTAATATCATTATTCTTCATTACTTCTTTTACAATGATATTTCTAATATTTATATTTCCACCACCTGACGTAAACTTATAATCACCAGCTTTTAAATAAAATGACTGAGGATAATAGTTTTCATTAGATTTAACTGGAATTGCAATAGAATTATTATTAGCATCAGTTATGAACGCGTTCTTTAAGTACTGACCTGAAACATTTGGATCAGATATTTGCATTGTCACTATGGAATCATAAGGTAATACAAATCTTATATAGCCTGAATCTCTAATATTACATATATCATTTTTATCGGTAAATTTAAATCCATTTAATACAATTTTAGTACCATTATTCCAATTACATTCTTTATCGGAATAATCATCTGATTCAGGATTAATGACTTTTCTATCAAATCTTATTCCAATTAATTCTTCATTATTCTTTAATGTGCTTATATTTTTTATACAATAACCATTTTTCTTTTCATTATTTTCAAAATAAGAATAATAAATCTTTAAAGAATAATCTTTTCCACTTTTTAGATTATTAAATACATAATTATTGTTTAAATCGTTCTTTTCTACCAAACCTTTTGAATCATGTAACTCAACATATTTAGTAATATTTCGTGTACCTTTATTTGAAATTGAAACACTTATTGAATTGTTTGTTATATCGTTATAAACAATACTATAGGGTATATTAGATTTTATTTCGCCCCAGTTTACAATACTTATTTTATTATTATCAAGATTTTCAACTATAACATATTCATAATTGCGATTAGATTGAACGTTATCAAATACAGCCGTAATTTCATCAGGGAAAACCATAAATTCCCTTTCTTGAATAATATTACCGTTTTCAAACAACATTACCTTATAATTATTAAACAATTCATATGAATAATCATTAGGTGAAAATGTAATTCTCAAAATGTTATTTCTAAACCTTATAGTAGGATTACTTAAACTAAAATCCTTATCCTTAATTTTAAAATTGAAATTCTTTATTTCATTGAACACTTTACCATTTATGTCATGAAAAACAAAAGTAAAATCTTTATTAGTATTATCTTTTTGATTCCAATATAATTTGACTTTTCCTTCATCAATGTAATATGGTATTTCATCATCGCCATAATAAACATTATCAATATAATAATTACCTATTTTATTTTCATCATCAGAGTCATCTAATGTAGGTGCTTTTATTATAGATAATTGTTTATCATTATTCATAATAGATGTTGTCTTAGTATTCAATGATAATGAAATCTTATAATCCTTGTTTGATTCAATAGATTCAATTTCATTATAAAAAGAATAATTATTATTCTCTAGTGATGAAACGAAACTATCAATAGTATTGAAATCATTACTAGGTTCAAAATTATCATCTAAAACTACATTATTATCATCTTCATATTCTGAATAAATACTATCAAATTTTTTTCCTACAGAATTTACTTCTATAATTCCGTAATCAAAAGTATTGCTTGTATTATCACCACCACCTGTACTAGAATCAGGTTTACCTTCACTATCAGATGGTAAATTACTACCACCACAAGCGGTTAATGAAATAATACAAAGAAGAGAAAAAATAGAAAAAATAAATGTTCTTCTTTTCATAATATCACCCTTTTTATTAATTTAGAAATCGTATTTTATGGTTCCATTATATCAATAATTACAATATTATGCAAATATTCAAAATTTCTCTTATAAAAAAGAAAAGAATTCCCAAATCAAATTGAGAATTCTTTAATCTTAAAATGAATAATTATGAACTATATCTCTAATACTTCCACTATAAGTTTGATATGCATTTGTTAAATCTGCTTTTGCTATACCAAACAATCCACTTTCGCTTAATTCATAATGTCTTTCGCTACTATTCCACTTACATGCTAGCCAATTATGAAGTGTTGATTCTTTAATTGGAGAATTTGAAGTGAAATAGAATCTGATATTCTTACATACATCTCTATTAGTTTCAAATGTAGAGCTATTAGCAATATAGAATGCATCTGAAGCGACATTAGTAATTGTATCGCTAAAATAAATATATCTTAAAGATGAACAATTCTTAAATGCATTATTAATAATTGTTTCAAATCCATCATTGAAATAAACATTTCTAATAGATGTATTACCAGTAAAGCATGATCCTTCTCCTACTGTTTCCATAGTAGCTAATACATAATATGAATCACCTACTAATACATATTTAGGGAAGATTACATCAATTGAGCTACCTCCATAGCTTAATACTGAAGCCTTACCATTATTTAATGTATAAGTCATACCATTAGATGCATAATATGCCTTTAATGTTTGATCCTCTTCAACTAATGTATTGATATTACCTCTATAATATTCACCATTAGCGTTATACCAATAGTTAATACTGTAACTATTATAAGAACCAAAATCAAATGGATCATAAGATAATTCTGAGCCCTTTAATACACTTATTCCATAATACCAGCTTGAAGCGAACTTAGTATTATAATCAAACGTAATATTATAATAATTATCTCTATTCTTATATGTTTCAATATAGAAATAACCATATTCACCATTAATTATCATGTTATCAAAATATGTAGTGAATAATAGATTAGCATCTATATTAGAACCATCATAATTATAATAAATACCATTCTTTAATATTTGATAATTACCAACTAAATTTAACGAATTAGAATCAATATCCATATAATATTCATTATCAACATAAAGCTTGAATGAAACTTCCTTTAATGATGCTGTTAAAATGATATTTTCATTTGGCATTAAATTAGATTCATATAATTCATCATTTAATTTATAACCATCAATATAATAATATTTAGAATCAATTAATAATACATCATTTGTTAATAAGCTAGAAATATCATAATTTTCATATAAATAACAATCTTTTGAAGAATCATTCTTAACTATTGTTAATTTATAGCCTTTAACAAATTTAGCATATAAAGTAACATTTGATTCTTGAATTGTATTATATGTACATTTCTTAGATAAATTCTTATCTATATACCAGCCTTCAATTACATAAATTTCACCATTATATGTAATATAATCATATGTTGGGAATGTGAATGTAGTTCCGGCAATACCACTAACTCTAGTATTATCAATACCATATCCTGAAGTATAGAATGTTACACTATGACTTCTTCTACCACTTGGTACACCATTTTTAACAATTACATCGACATTAAAATTATAGCCTGACACAAATGAATCTACATTAGATAAATCTACATCAATAAATCTATAATTTCCATTAGAATCAGCTTGAACATTTGATAATGTCAATCCATTCTTTAATGTTAAATCAATAACCTTAACTAAATTAACATTAAAGCTATTTAAATCAGTTAATGCATATCCTTTTTTAATTTCATCGCCATCTTCAGATGTAACAACTTCTCTTAAACCTAAAGAGGCTTCAATATCACCTAAATTACTATTTTGTAATAATTCGCCTAAATCAAGTGAGAAATTAAATATAGTATCATTCTTGCTAGATGAGTAGCTATTTAATACATTATAAGCATCAACAGTACCACCATTAGATTCAGAAACTTCAATTTTACTTAAAATAGTATCAGATAAATTCATACCAAAGTCTAATAAATAATATAGTATATCTGACATAAATTCATCAGATGTAACCTTTATTTGATATGTATCACTCTTTCTTTGACTAACCACATATACATATCCATCAATATAATAAATATATACATGCTTAGCACCAACAAGACTAGCAATTGAATTAATAAAGCCAACAATACCATTACTAATATCAGTTAAATCTAAATGAGCATAAATAATTGGTGAACCATCTTCATTAACATGAATTTTAGCATCTACAGGAACATCAATATCTAAAATAGATAATGCCTTCATTTGGATAGTACCATTAATTGCGAATTCTTTATTATTCGCAGTAACAAGTAAGCCATCAACAAGTGAATCTAAGCCACTGATATCATACCAGTCAGAACCAACAATTGGAACAGAAATAGTAGCTTCAGCTTCTTTTAATTTTAGATAATCAATATCAAATCTAGTTGATTTAGTCGCGTCATAAACAGTATAAATATTATTTGCTTTAATATAAGCAATATTACCATCAGCTTTATTTGTATCAAGTTCAAAATTAGCAATAGAATTCTCAGGTTGTGAAATTAAACCAGAAATATCTAATCCAAGCTTTAGATTATTATCACTTATACTAAAATTCTTAATTAAATTATCTAAATCAATACTAATAGAATCAAAATTCAATAAATTCTTAATTTGTGTTGTATCAATATCATCCACATTTGTTGTTTTAATATATTTAGATAAGAAAGATAAATCAAATCCAAAAATATCAGACAATCTACCTAAGATATTAACTATGTCTTGAAGTGGTGTATAAAGCTTAATCATATGACTTAAATCATTTGGATTAGTACCATAATTTAAATAAAGCATATCTTCGTAATTATCTTTATTATCAATATTACCAAAATCTCTATAGCTAAATCCTTCTTTAGTAATAATCTTAGCATTAACAATATGAGTCATCTTAATATTTGAATCTTCATACTCTATAATTCTTCCATCAGCTTCTAAATCAAATCTACCATTTTCATAAATGATAAATTTCAATGTACCATAAACCTTTAAATATAAAGCACCATTATTATAAACTGAGAAATCTAAATCAATATTGAAATTCTTTTCTTTTGTTAAATCAATAATAACCTTAACAATATCACATAAATTATAAATATCATTTTCATCAAAATATTCAGTAGGTAATACTAAATCATATTTATCTGTTTTAGATATATTTGAATTTAATATAATACCATTTAATTTTAAGCCTAAACTTATTTCATTATTAGCTGAATATGCAAATGCTATAGATAACTTACCTAATTTATCTACTAGGCTTGTTAAATCAATTTCAAGATTTAACTTATCATTTTCATCATTTAAATTTAAAGTATCTATAATTGGTAAAATACTATCAATTGAGAATGTAGAATCATTTTCAATTTCAAGTCTTGTAAAGATTTCTTCAATTAATGAATCAATATTAGAAATATCAATCTTAATATTTAATCCTAATATATCAATATATAAATCATCACCAATTAGCATGGCATTTAATGTTAAATGTAATTTATCATTTGATATTTCTAAATTAACATTTACATTATAATTATCATCCTCAAGTAATAAATCAACATAACCAGTCAAATTAATATCGAAATCAAAATCAACTAAATCTTTAAGTGATACATTACCGTCAAGTGTAATTCTAATAGATTCTTTATTAATTAAATCTAAAACAGTAAATACATTATCAATTAATATACTTAAATTAGTATAATTTTCAGGTTCTACTATTTCATCGATTGTATCTAAACCATTAACATTAACATTTAATCCTAATAAATTAGTAGATAATCCTAGACCATTTTCTAATTCATTAAGTGTTATAATAATGTTTTCATTAACATCAATAATCTTTGATAAATCAATTGATGGAATATTAGATAAATCTAAAATAACATTTTTTGAAGAATTATTTAAATTGATTGCTTTTAAAATATTGTTAAAATCAGCACTAAAGATAAAATCTATAATCTTATCTACACTAAAAGTAAATTCATTTAAATCTAATTTAGAAATTAATTCATCTACATTAATATAAGCCTTGAAATCTTTATAAGCTAAATATAGATTCTTTGACTCATTAAAATATTTAATATTAATATCATAATTGTTATTCTTATAACTAATAGTTAAATTTAAATCACCATTAAGATTAATTCTATCAAATATGATATTACCAGAAACATTAATATCTTTATAAACTAGTGAAATTTCACCAGAATAATAATTTTTATCTAATAAATTAATAACATTATTAATTACATTATAAATATCATAATAATTTGAATTATCTATACTAATTTCATCAAATTCAGTTATAGTGAATGTTATACCTAAATTGAATAATTGAGGTGCACTAATACCTATACCATTAGTTAGATTATCTAAATTAATTCTGATATCTTCAGTAACATCAATGAATTCAGATAAATCTACACCTATATTAGCTAAATTAAGAATAACATTTGAATCATTCTTATTTAAATTAATAGATTTTAATATATCATTAATCTTATCACTAAATAATATATTTAAGATACTCTCAACGCTAATTGAATTATTTAAATCTAATTCTAATAATGATAATAATTCTTCAAATGAAATAGAAACATAAATATTATCATAATTTAAATAAATAACATCATCAATTAAATATAATTTAATATTAACATCATAATTATTCTTTGATAATTTTAATAATAATTCTAAATCAATACCTTCAGTTCTATCAATCTTGATATTACCATCTAATGTAATACCTTTAAACTCACCAGATAATTTGATTTCATATTGTTTAGAATTAATAATATCAATAATATTATCAATTATATCTTTAATATTTAAATAATCAGCTGTATCAAGAATAATTTCAGATACATTTTCATGATCAATATCAATATTTAAATCATATAATTCACTTATCTTAACATTAAATCCTCTTGTATTATCATTAATTTTAATATTTAATAAATTAGCTATTTCAATAAATGAAGGTAAATTTAAATTAAATTGACTTAAATCAATACCTAATTCAGTACTCTTTTCATTTAATTCCAATTTATTAATTAATGAATTAAAATCGATAGATGAAACTAAAGAGATAATATCATCAACATTTAAGCTTGAATCATTTAATCCAATTAAAGCTTTTAATTCATCAATAGAGACATATATCTTAACATTATCATAATTTAAATATAAGTTGTTATCTAACAAATAAACATAAATATTAATAGTCTTATTATTATATTGTAAACTTAAATCAATATTTAATTTTAAATCATTATTGAAATCTAAATTACCATTAGCATTTAAAATTAAATTGTTATAATTACCGCTTAAATTAAAGCTTAGCTTCTTATTATTAACTATAGCTATAACATCATCAACTAAATAATCTAAATTAATTAAATCATTGTAACCAGATAAATTATCTATTTGAATAAAATCATTTGCTTTAACACTTAAATTAACCAAGATATCAGCCGCATTAACATTAAGTGTTAATCCATTTTCGTTTTTGATTGAAATCTTAATTTGATTTAATTTATTAATAAAATCACTTAAATCTAAATTAATATCAATTAGGTTTTCATCTACTAGAACATGATTTAATAATTTATCATAATCAATAGATAAAGCTGTATCAATTATAGATGTAACATCAATATTATCTAATGTCTTATCTGTAAATTTAGAAATTAATTCTTTTAATTCTTCTACTGTTATCTTTAATTTTAAATTATTATATTTGAAATAAATTGTATTATCCTTAAATACTAAATTTAAAGGTAATTCTAATTCTTTATATTTTAATGTGGCGTTAATATTTGCATAAATACCATCATTAAATGATAAATCTCCATTTAATTTAACATTTAAATCTTTATATGTAACTTCACCATTTAAAGCTATAATCTTTTTATTAACAATATCAAAAATGTTATCAACAACAAATTTTAAATTAGAAATCTTATCAAATTCATCATAATTATAATTTTCAAAATTAATATTATCTTCTTTTGTTACATTTAATTTAATATTATTACCTAATAAATTAACATTAGCACTTATTGAATCAATATCATAACCATTATCAGTTTTAATTAATTTAAAGATTATTGGTAATTCAATACCTAATAAATTCAAATTAGTATTAATAGTTATGTTATTACCATCTTTAATAACTTCACTACCATTCAAATCAGCTAATATTTGATTAACATCTAATGATGATGTGCTAGATGAAAGTGATAATCCTGACATTAAATTAGTTAAATCATCTACGCTTCCTTTTAGTTTTAAATCTCCTAATTTAATATAAATATTATTATTATATTCAATGAATAAATCAGCTAATTTAGCTTTAACCTTAACATTATTTAAATCAGAAATATTTAAAGAAGCTAAAACATCTAAATTAGTATTATCATTAAGATTTACATTAACCTTTAAATTAACATCATCATTACCTTTTTGAAGTGATGAAACAATCATAGTAACTACATCATCTTCAGTATTTATAATTATTTCATCATCAGATTCATCACCATCAGCAGGAGCGATTAAATCCTTATAAGAATTAAAATATGATAAAAAATCTTCATCATATTCTACATTCTCATATGTAAATACATCATGACAGTCAGTTTTAGTTAATGCCTCAATACCCATTGATTTAACTTTGTATTCTTCTTGAATATCTTGATTTAAAATTTGATATTTAGAATTAATAGTTAATTCCATGTGAATCTTTTCAAACTTAGGAATCATTGTTGAAGAAGATTGAGTTAAAACTTCTCTTCTATAATAAAAAGGAGCTTTATCCTCAGCAGGATCAAGATCAAAAACTATTTTATATGTTCCATCATTATTATCTGTCAAAATAATATTATTTCTATCTAAATACGTATCAGCACAAATTATATATCCATTTGCTTGAAATGGCATCCAGCCATATCTTTTTAAATTAGCTTTATAAGAAATACATTCAGGAATTTGATTTTTCCAAACAACATTAACACCATCTATTTTATCAGCATCTCTTAATAAAACTGTGTTATCATGAAAATATCTTTGTTTAGCAACTGATATCATACCACTTGATACAGTTGATATCATTGCAGTACCATTTTTTATAATACGCTCATTAGCTATTTGTTGAGTAGCGATTGATGCGTTAGCAATACCTGTTGTGATTACTTTAAATTCTTTTGTGTTCGCAACAGTCCATAAAGAATAAGCAATTACATCCTCAGGAGAATGTTCTGTTGGTAAAGAACCGTCAGTTGGGGCTTCTTTTAAAGTTGTTTCAAACTTAGCGTCACTATCCTCAATAACAGCAGGAGCTTTGTTAGCTTCTGTTAGAATATAGGCACCAAAGCCAGCTGCCGCACCAACAACTAATGTAGTGATTATTAAAATTATTTTTGTTCTAAGACGCAATTTTTTAAAAAACTTAATCATAAAAACTCCTAAATAATTCCCATTATTTCACGTATAACATTATATCATATATATGATAAATGTCAAATTTGTTTGACATTCTCGAAATTTGGCAATAAAAAAATCCATTAATTTAATATTAATGGACCTTTTATTTTAGTTATTCAAATTAGATATTTGAAAGTTTGAAGCTCTTATCAGCACCAACAACTTCGATGATTTGATCATCCTTAGTTAATTTTAAGCATTCAATAGCTCTTGCCTTAGCATCAGCTAAATTACCAACAACTGCTTGAATACCCCAAACGATTGCTAGAGTACGAGCATCATCAACATTATCAACTGCAAAGAATACATCAGATGCAGGACGATATTGAGATAAAGCTAAAGCTAATTCAACATTACCTTCTGCAACTACAGCAGCGATATCAAAATAATTTACAACATTAGCAACAGCTAAACCTAAAGCATCTGCTTCTGTCATATTTTCTTTATTATAAACAACATTTTGAATCATTGCCTCATGATCAATGAATTCTTCTGCCTTTTCATCAATCTTAGCCATATATGAAACAGCTTCATAAGGATAATCACCTTGAGCAGATTCACCAGATAACATAGTAGCACCAGTACCATCTAATACTGCGTTGTGAACATCTGATACTTCAGCTCTTGTTGGACGAGGATTTTGTTGCATAGAATCTAACATTTGAGTAGCTGTAATAACAATCTTACCTTGAGATTGAGCTAAGAAAATCATATCCTTTTGAATTTCAGGTAAATCCCAAGCATCAACATCAACACCTAAATCTCCACGAGCAACCATTACACCATCAGAAAGCTTAATGATTTCTTCCATGTTCTTAACGCCTTCTTGGTTTTCAATCTTAGAAATAATCTTAACATGTGTATTATTCTTAGCAGCTAAAATATCTCTAATTTGCTTAATATCATCAGCTCTACGAACGAATGATGCAAAAATGAAATCTAATCCTTGATCACAAGCAAATTCAATATCAGCTTTATCTTTTGGTGAAATATAAGCCATATTTAAGATAACGCCTGGAACATTACAGTTTCTCTTGTTCTTTAATTTACGATCATTTTGTGCTTCGCAGATTAATTCTCTGTTTTGAGCATCTTTTTCTTTAACAACTAAAGTTAATAAACCATCTTCGATTAAAATTCTTCCACCAACATGGATATCATCATATAAACCTGGATAAGAAATAGCTACCTTATTAGCATCTCCTAAATATGAATAATCCATTGTTAAACGGATAATATCACCTGTTCTTAATTGAACTGGTTCATCATTCTTTAAATAACCTGTTCTGATTTCAGGACCCTTAGTATCAAGAGCCATACCTGTAAACCAGCCTTTTTCCTTATTTAATTCCTTTAC
Source organism: uncultured Caryophanales bacterium (assembly GCA_946407635.1). Lineage (GTDB taxonomy): Bacteria > Bacillota_I > Bacilli_A > Acholeplasmatales > Anaeroplasmataceae > Anaeroplasma. The sequence continues at coordinate 10,867 of CAMJOZ010000020.1, read as the reverse complement.
ATTTTTAATTCTAAAGCCTTGCTCATCGTAATCACCATGAGAGAAATTCATTCTCATAACATTCATACCAGCAACGCCAATTAACTTCTCTAAACAATCCTTTTGCTCACTAGCAGGACCAATTGTACATACAACCTTTGTTTTTTTCATTTTAATCTTCTCCTCATTAAATCCCTATGATATTTTTTGTACTAATTTGTGTAGCTCCTCATTTGGCTCATTAACCATTGTAAGAGCCTCTTCAATAGGTGTGTAGTGAAGCTTATTTTCTACAATACCTACAGCAACTCCAGTTATACCTTCATGTAAAAGGTCAATCGAATACTTTCCTAATCTAGCAGCAAGTAAACGATCCTCAGGGGTAGGAGTTCCACCTCTTTGAATATATCCTAAAATAGTAGCTCTACATTCATATCCTGAATATACCTCTACTTCTTTAGCAAGTTGATAAACATCTGTTATATTTTCAGATATAACAACAATAGCGTGTCTTCTACCGGCTAGTCTATCATTTTTAAGACTACTTAAAAGCTTTTCTTTATCTAATCCAGAATTATTTGTAATAATATATTCCGCACCACAACAAATTCCAGAATATAAAGCTAAGTCCTCACAATGACGACCCATAACTTCAATTATTGAACATCTTTGATGACTTGATGATGTATCTCTTAATTTATCTATTGCCTCACACGCTGTAGTTAAAGCAGTTGAAAATCCAATAGTAAAATCAGTTGATGCAATATCATTATCAATTGTTCCAGGGATTCCGATAGTTTTAATTCCCATCTCATGAAGTCTTAAAGCACCTGTATAAGTACCATCTCCACCAATACAAACTAAAGCCTCAATGTCATTCTTTTGAAGTTGCTTAATTGCTAAAGCTCTTACCTGCTCATATTTGAATTCAGGTAATCTAGCAGTACCTAAAATAGTACCACCCTTAGATAGAATTTCAGAAACATCTTTTCTAGTGAATTCTTCTATCTTTCCTTCAATTAAGCCACGGTATCCATCATATATTCCGAATACTCTATCTCCACTTGCAATTCCTGCACGGACTACAGCTCTTATTGTGGCATTCATGCCGGGAGCATCACCACCAGAAGTTAATACACCAATTCTCATTTGTATCACTCCAAAAAATCATACTCCGGATATCATTATATCACAATTTTCGCAACCTTCAAGAAAATTTGAAATAATTCAATTAATAAGTAAACTTATTAAATTGGACATGAATTTTTCAAGCATAAAAAAAGAGGCTTTATTTGCCTCTAATTTTTATTATTCTTTAAATGTTCCTTTTTCCAAAGCTAAAGTTCTAGTTGTTAAATCACAAACCTCGCTAGGTCCATAATATTGAATAGCACCTGGATATAAATAACAAGTGTTTTCTGCCCATTCTTTTCTATGAGCTTCAAAATACTTGAATGGAGCACCATTAAGCTCAACTAATGCTTTCTTGATAACAGGTTTATCTTCACCATGACGTCTTTCAATATTCATCATCTTAGTAATTGGCATACCACCTGCAATCCAGTCTTCAGCTGGTTTAGATAAATTAGATACTTTAGATAAATATCCTGTATAACCATATTGAATTAACATAAATGCATTATATCCAAGTGAATAGCAATAATCTGCATCGAAATTAGATGGGAATGCACATCTTCCTTCATAACCAAAGAAATGGTGTAATGCATTAAACTTGCCATTATATTTACCATTTTTCTTTCTTTCATCTAATACATTCTTTACAAGAGCACTAAATAATTTTTCTGATTCAATTAAAGATACTTGAACATTACCATGTGGATCACGCTCTAAGAATAATTGTTGCTGAATGGCATTTGGAAGTATTGCAAATACCTTCATAGATTCAGCTGTTAATCCTTTTTCAATGAATGCATATTTTTCATTCCAAGTTTTTAAATTATTGAATGCTTGTGCTTTTGAACCAGCTAAAAGCTCATTAATTTCAGCAATTAGTTTAGAGAATTCTGGTACGAATTCAACTACACCTTCAGGAATAATTGCAACACCATAATTCATTCCCTTATTAGATCTAGCTACAACAGAATCAGCAATGTTATTAGCAATTTGAGATAATGACATCTTCTTTTCTGCAACTTCTTCAGAAATTAAACAAATATTAGGTTGAGTTTCTAAAGCACACTCTAAAGCAACATGTGATGCACTTCTACCCATTACTTTAATGAAATGCCAATATTTTTTAGCTGAATTACAGTCTCTTTGAATATTTCCAATTAATTCACTATAAGTTTTAGTTGCAGTATCAAAACCAAATGAGCATTCAATATCATCATTCTTTAAGTCGCCATCAATTGTCTTAGGACAACCAATTACTTGTACACCAGTCTTTTCTCTAGCGAAATATTCAGCTAAAACAGCTGCGTTAGTATTTGAGTCATCTCCACCAATAATAACAATCGCAGTAATGTTATGCTTTTTACATACTTCAGCTGCTACTTTAAATTGTTCTTCAGTTTCAAGTTTAGTTCTACCAGAACCGATGATATCAAATCCACCAGTATTTCTATATTGATTAATAAAATCATCATCGAAAACAACAAAATTGTCTTCAATTAATCCAGATGGACCACCCTTAAATCCTAATAATACATTATCCTTATTAGTAGCCTTTAAAGCATCATATAAACCAGATACTACATTGTGTCCACCAGGTGCTTGACCACCAGATAGAATTACACCTACAACTTGCTTCTTAGCCTTAGATGTATTCTTTCCCTTTTGGAATGTTATTTCATTTTTACCATATGTGTTAGGAAACAATGCTTTAATCTTTGCTTGATCTTTTACAGATTCAGTAGGTAAACCTTCTTTAACACAAATTTCTTCAATACCATTTCTTAACATACCAGGTAATTTTGGCTGATATTCATATCTAGCCTTTTGAAGTGGTGATAATTTCATAATATATCAAATCTCCTTAATTTTATATTTAACGATTTTATCATTTATTAATTTTTAGAATAGATTATCGTTACACTATTTTGATTATATCAAAAATAGGTTATTTCTTCAACTTTATTTCATTATATAATATTTAAATATTATGTTCTTTTAAAAATACAATTAATTCATCATAAGGAATAGGCTTTGAAAAATAATAACCTTGAATATATTCAACACCTTGTTCTTTTAAATAATTCAATTGTTCTTCTGTTTCTACACCCTCAAACACAATACTAAAGTTAAGATTATGTAACATATTTACGTTACTTTCTAGTATTTTCTTATATCCTTCATTCTTATTTGAATTCCATAAGATTGATTTATCAATTTTAACAATTGTAAAATCCATTTCATAAATAGATGAAATATTAGATACACCTGTTCCATAATCATCTAATGAGAACTTAAAGCCAAAGCTCTTTAAATTATCATATGTTGCTTTAAAATCATTTTTATCTTTATAAGCTGTAGATTCAGTTATTTCTAGATTAATTTGATTAGGCTTAATATTATGTTCCTTTAGAATATTATCAAATCTATTATGTAAATTTGGTAACATACATTGAATAGGTGATAAATTAACTTCAATAAATTCTATACCTAATTTTATTAATTCACCTTTTTCTATATCTTTACATACAATTTCAAGAATTCTTTCACCTAATTCTTTTATCATTCCTGTTTTTTCAGCTATTTTAATAAATTCATCAGGAGGTATAAATCCTAAGAATGGATCATTAATTCTAGCTAAAGCTTCACAAGAATGGAAGTTATTCTTTTTTGTATCAAATATAGGTTGATAATAAACCATTAATGTATTATTATCTAAGGCATTCTTAATAGCTTTTTCAACATCTGTATTTCTTTTAATGAATCCTAATGATTTAGAATTTAATAATGTTATACCAGGATTACTTGGTATTCTATCTATTACTGCGACAAAATCATTTGCACTTTTAGCATCATTAGGTGATAAAAGTGGGATGATATCTATATCTAAACTATTATCTAATTTAGTTCTCATAATATCATAAATGCTTGAAACCTTTAAATCTGATGTATTGAATGTTACAAACGCGAATACTCCACTATTAACGTAATAAACCATATCATTTCTTTTAATAAAACTCTTTAATAGTTCAGCTATAGTTTTAATTAATTCTGTAGTAGCATTTATACCATCATAAACAACTCTACTGTTATAATCTGCAATTTTTACTAAAATAACTCTAAATGTAAATTTAGCTCTTGAATATTGATCAACATCCATTACAAATGTATCAAAATTAAAACAATTAGATTTCTTATCAATTAATTGATTTTGATTTTCAACATTGCCACCAATCATAATAAGACCAAGTGATGACATAAATAATTCAAGCTTAACACTTGGTAATACTAATTGGACTATTACACCAATTAAAACGAATAAAACATAAATTATTATATCAACGAATTTTTCTTTACCAAGGGCAAGTCTATATTTAACAATATAATAAAATGCAAATGCTATATAAATAGCCGCGGCTACATATTCAATTAAAATACCATTACCTCTATGGTAAATATATTCCCCTGTTACCTCATCTAAAGTAAAACTAAATGAAAAATAATTACTGAATGGATTTAATATTAAAACAATATAAAATATTACAACTGGTAATGTTAATATTAATAACTTTATTTTTCCAATATCATACCATTTACCAACTAATTCAACTGTAAATATCGCAAATAATAATGGAAATAAAACATGTATTGAATGGTAAATATACATAACTGTATATTGCATTATCAAATTTGAATCAAAGAATGATCCAATCAGTAAAGCACCTGTACATACTATTATGTCTATATTTAATAGCATTAAAATTCTATTCTTTTTTCTTCTAAATCCTTTTCTGATGAGCATAATCATAAAAACGAACGCAATTATTAACGCTGTAATATAAAAAACTTGTTTCGTATCCATAATTAATTCACCTCATTATTGTGTAATTATACCACATATGTGAAATAATATCCACCAAATCAATATAAAAAAGACTAGTATTATTCACTAGTCTCTTCCATTATTATTTTTTCTTGAAAAATCTTATCAATAAAATCAATCATTTCATCAAATAATACTTCTTTATTTGTTCTTCCCATATTTAAATTTATCTCAACTCTACCCTGATTATAGCTTAATTTAATATTAGGATATTTAGTTGATAAATCAAATAAAGCAAGCCCATCTATTTGATTTTTTAGATTTTCTTTGAATGAGAATCTAATATTATCTTTAACTAAATCAATCTTATCAATACCTATAGTAGATGCTTTATTTTTCATTAATGATTCTTTCATATAAACTATTAATTCATTTGGTACAGGTCCAAATCTATCAATTAGTTCATTATTTAAATCATCCATTTCATTAACATCTTTTAATTTATCAATTTTCTTATGAATTTTAATTCTTATATCATCATTAGGAATATATTTTTCATTGATTGTTCTAGATACAATTGGCTGATTAACAATTTTCTTTTCTTCTTTTTTATTATTGATTTCTTCATCTAGTATTTTCAAATACATATCGATACCAACCGATTCAATAAATCCTGATTGTTCTTCGCCCAATAAATCTCCTGATCCTCTTATAGATAAATCTCTCATCGCAATCTTAAAGCCAGAGCCTAATTCATTAAATTCTTTGATAGTTTCTAATCTTTTTTCAGCTTCCCTAGTTAATACTTTTCTTGGCTCATACATTAAATAAGCATAAGCAATTTTACTACTTCTACCTACTCTACCTCTAATTTGATACATTTGAGATAAACCTAATCTATCAGCCTCATGAATAATTAAGGTATTTGTATCAGGCATATCAATACCAGTTTCAATTATTGTTGTACAAACTAATACATCATATTCCTTATCAATGAATTTTTGAATTCTTTTTTCTAATTCATCTTTAGTTAATCTTCCATGACCTATACATATTCTAGCCTCAGGAACAAGCTCATGAATATGAGCAGCAACATCCTCAATTGAATCAACTAAATTATATAAATAAAATACTTGTCCACCACGAACTAGCTCTCTTTCAATGGCTTGAGCAATTATTTTATCATTTCTTTCTAAAACATATGTTTGAATTGGGTATCTGTTTTTTGGTGGAGTTTCAATCATTGATAAATCCTTCAATCCCATCATAGACATTTGTAATGTTCTTGGGATAGGAGTCGCAGTTAAGGTAATACAATCAACATTTACCTTTAATTCTTTTATCTTTTCTTTATGAGTTACTCCAAATCTTTGTTCCTCATCGACAATTAATAAACCAAGATCCTTATATATAACCTCATTAGATAATAATCTATGTGTACCTATTATCATATCAACAGAGCCTGATTTAATACCTGATATGATTTTTTCTTGTTCAGATTTAGGAACAAATCTAGACAATAATTCTACTCTAATACCATATTTATCCATTCTTTTTTTGAATGTGTAATAATGTTGTCTGGCAAGAATTGTAGTTGGGGCAAGCATAGCAACCTGTTTGCCTGCTAAAATAGCTTTAAAGGCAGCACGTAAGGCAACCTCGGTTTTACCATAGCCAACATCACCACAAATTAATCTATCCATTGGCTTTGGGTTTTCCATATCACGCTTAACATCATTCAAAGCTTTTTCTTGATCTAATGTTAATTCATATTCAAATTCTGATTCAAATTCTTCTTGTTCAATTGAATCTTCTGGATATTTAAATCCTTGACTCATTTTTCTTTCTGAATATATTTTGATAAGCTTTTCAGAAATATCATGAACTCTTTTTCTAACTCTAGCCTTCGCTCTAGCCCAAGCTGTATCTCCGATTGTATTTATTACAACACCTTCAACATCTTTAGATGCATATTTCATTACAGATGATATTTGTTCAAGTGGAATATAAAGTCCACTCTTATTGCCATACATTATAGATAATACATCTCTTTTTATACCAGATAATTCAAGTGTAATAATACCTTGATAAATACCAATACCATAATCATAATGAACTACATAATCACCTATTTCAAGCTCATCGTATCTAGATATCTTTTGAGCATTCTTATAAATAGATTTATATTTAGTTTTATGATTTTTATGTTCTATTTGGAAAATATCATCCTCATCAATTAGCATTAAATCATCATTTAAAAAGAAAAATGATGGTAAATTATAATCAACAATATGAACAATTCCTTTTTCATAATTAAAGCTATTATTAGTTGTTAGTGGTATTTTTTCATCTTCTAATACTTCTCTTAGCTTTTTTCTTTTTTCATTATCTTTAATACCAACAATAAGGATTTTCATATCCTTATAATCTCTCATATCATCTATGATAGCTTTTTTATTGGCTTTATATGGAGTGATATCTCTAGCATTAATATCATAATCATATCCACCCATATCTCTTAAGCCTTCGATTATGACATTGCCTTCGCTTAAAACATCATCAAACTTTTTAAACATATCAATTCCTGTTAAGCTTTTACCGCCCATTCTTCCACAAGAATCAATTAAATCTAACATTAATCTTTCATAATTTTCTTTTGATTTAATAGGATCAATAATGTATATTTTCTTTTCATCCTTATAATCAAAAATAGTCATTTTATCTAAATCTAATAAAGAAACATATCTACCTAAATTATCTAAAGATTTATGAAATGTTAAATTCATAATATCATGTTTATAAAAATCATCTTCTATTTGAGATAATTCGAAATTATCTAAAATTTGAAATAATCTTCTTTTAAATAAATCAATATCATCCTCATCATATATTAATTCACTTACTGGAAGTATATTAACATATTCAATCTTAGATAATGATCTTTGAGTATCAATATCAAATTCTTTTATTGTATCTACATCATCACCAAAAAAATCAATTCTAATTGGATTTTTATATCCTAGAGGGAATATATCTAAAATTGAACCTCTTTTAGAGAATTCGCCTGTCTTAGATATAGTAAATACACTTTCATATCCCATCATAATTAATTTTTTAGTTAATTTATCTATATCAAATGATGAATCAAGACAAATCTTTAGTTTAACATTATTCCATCTTGATTTATTCATTTCATATTTAATCGCACCATGCATATTAGTTACGATTATTTTTTTATTATCATTAATTAATGTATATATAGTTTCAATTCTTTCATATAAAAAATCACCACTAGATGAAATCATTTCAGTTGATAACAATTCATCTGCAGGGAAAAATAAAACATCATCAGGATTAATAAATTTACTTAAATTATCATAATATTTTTGAGCTTCTATTAAGCTAGGTAAAACGACAAAAATACTTTTATCACTAGAATAAAAGTCTGTCATAATCAAAAATGTATTATATCCAAGTGATGAATTACCTAATTTAATACATTTATTATTTAATATTTTTTGGGTTATAGGTAAGCCTTTAAAATAAGAAATTAACTTATCCATAAATACCTCCATATCGCACAAAAAGGACCAAAAAACTTGATCCAAATTTGTGTTTATTAAAATTTTTTAGATTAATTTGTTTTATCAATAGCTTCTTTAATAAATTTAGGTAGCATCTTGCATTCTTGAAGTGATATAGCAGAAATTGTTACTCTTAATACCTTACCCATTGGTATAACATGAATCTTTTTATTTACTAAATATTCATAAGCCTTTTCAGGATTATTAGCTGGAATAGTAATAAAGAATCCACAAGAGAATGGTAATGTTTTTAATCCTACATTATTACATTCCTCTAAGAATGTTTGTGCTCTTTTAGTTAAAGTCAATCTTGATTCAGCTAATTCTTCTTCAAATGAAGCAAGTAGCTTTTCATCTGTAAGAATAGTTGCGATAACATTTTGACCTAAATTAGTTGGATTACTCCATTTACTTCTAGATGAGAATTTAGATGATCTATTGAACGCATCTAAATTTTCTTTATTAGTAGATACACAAATCTGAGCACCAATTCTAATACCATACATAGCAAATGTTTTACTACCACTAAATGCCATAATTGCTAAAGCATTTGGATTTAGCTTCTTGTATAATCTAATATTCTTACGAGTAGCTTCCATACCTCTCATATCAAAATCTAAATAAGCCATATCATGTAATAATATTACAGGCTTACCAGCTTTTGATATATCATTGATGATATCTATTAAATCACTCCAATTATTATCAGTCATTGTAAATCCTGTTGGATTATGACAAGGGTCATTAATAACAATTAAACATCTTCCTTGACTATCAACAAGCTTTTGAATCTTTTCTTTAACATCAGTGATATTAAAATTACCACTTTCATTAAATAAATCATATGTTTCAAAGCCAATACCATTTTCATAAGCTATCTGCTTATAATTACCCCACATATAATTAGGTAATAATACTTTATCATTCAAATCTAAATAATTAGCAAATGTATTAGATAAAGCACCTGTTCCGCCAGGTGTTGCTTGAACAGCTGATATATCTTTAAATTCATTATAATATTCTCTAAATATCCATTTCTTTAAAGCATCATGAAATTTAGCACTTCCTGGAGTTGATGCATATGAATATTTTTCATCAGTTGATAATCTTTTTAAAGCTTCATCAACAGATTTGAAAGCAAACAATTCTCCATTTTCATTATATAGCATACCTATTGTTGCGTTAACTACAGAAGGATCTTTTTTCTTTTCTTCTTTAGCAATAGCACCTAAGGTAATGATATTACTTTTATCTTCTTTTATAACACTTCTTGTCGCTAATAATTCCATAAATAATTAGCCTCCTTAATTAATACAAAGATATTTTATCATAATATTAATAATATTAAAAATATTATTTTAAAAAATAAAGAGATATCTTCATTTGAAGATACCTCATAAATATTTATTAATCAATAGAAATAACACGCTTTGAAGGTTCTTTCTTAACCTTATCTACTGTGATATATAATATACCACTATCCATATGAGCCTTGATAGAATCTTCATTACTATTTTCTAGATAGAAGCTTCTTTCCATATCCATAGAAACTCGTTCTTTTCTTAAATAAGTTTCTTCTTTATTTTCTTTTTCTTCATTCTTTTTAATTTTAATTGTTAATGTATCATCATTAAATGATATATTAATATTTTCTTTTGCTACACCTGGAGTTTCAACCTCTAGATAATAGGATTTTTCATCCTCTTTAATATTAGTTTTTAATTCTTTAGCGAATGCATCGTTAAATAAACCAGTGAAGCAATCGAATAAATCATTATTCTTATTAGTTAAATCATACATAATATTTTCCTCCTTTATTCAATAACTATTTCTTTTTTAACCTTTTCTTCAGGCTTCTTAGTATTGATAGTAACCATTAGGATACCATCCTCATATTTAGCATTAATAGATTCTTCCTCAATATCATTGAAATAAACACTTCTTTCAAGATGTTGATTTGTTCTTTCATGGATTAAATATTTCTTGTTTTCCTCTTTCTTATTAGGGTTTGCCTTAATAGTTAAGCAAGAATCTTCAAAAGTAATTTGAATATTTTCTTTTTTAATTCCTGGAAGTTCTGCGAAAACAACGAATTTGTTTTCTCCTTCTACTACATCAATTGGAAAACTTCTGTAGCCTGCCTCCTTATAAAACATATTGTTGATTTGATTTGCTAAATCATATAATTCATTTCTCATATTTGTTATCTCCTTTTTTTACTTTATTTTTCATTAGCACTCTAACTACCTTACTGCTAATTCACTTATAGTATAGCACATTTTTTAGCACTGTCAATAGGTGAGTGCTAATTTTTTTAAAATTTTTTTATAAAAGAAAAAAGTGTGAACTT
>CAMJOZ010000019.1 GCA_946407635.1 uncultured Caryophanales bacterium | reverse complement strand
ATCACTAGTATCATCTCAATTAGATGTAGATCTACCATAATGATGTATTAAGCATCCAAGAAGGTTTAGCTTCTGATATTGCAAGTGTAATAGATCATGATGGTAGATATCCATTAATTGAATCATTAGTATCATCTCAATTAGATGTAGATAGAATGGATTATTTATCAAGAGATGCTTATATGACTGGTGCGGCTTATGGTCATATTGATTATTATCGTATTTTAAGAAGTATGAAAATTGTTGATAATAAGGTATTAGTTAGAGCCTCTGGTGTCCATTCAATCGAATCATATTTAATGAGTAGATATCATATGTATTTCCAGGTTTATTATCATAAAACAGCTAGAAATTATGAATGTTTACTTGAAGCTATTTATGAAAGAATTAGAGATTTAACATTAAATGGTTATAAATTTAATGCTAATATAGATTCTTTTATTAAAGTAATAGAGGATTCTAATAATATAAAAGCTTATATTGAGCTTGATGATTCATATGTTGGTGGTTTTATTAAGCAATTAACTAAATGTGATGATGTTGCTTTAAATAGCTTATGTAATGCTTTCTTTGATAGACATTTATTTAAATATTATGATTTTACTCATTTATCAGATGATAAAAAGAATCAAATAAGAGAAGAAATATATAATAAAATACCAGAAGAATTAAGACCATATTTAATAAAAGAAGTTAAAATATCTGGTGTTGCATATATGCATTCAGATAAAAGTGATATTAATGATATTAAGGTTTTAACACCAGAAGGAGAAATAAAATCATTAGATGAATATTCTCCAATAGTTAATTCTTTAAGATCATCAAGTCAAAAAGAAATGGAAAGATTATATTATTATGAGCTATGAGGATATTATTGTAGTTGAAGGGAATCATGATGTAATAAAAATAAAAAAAGCATATCCTAATGCTAATTGTTGTATTACTAATGGTTCTGAAATATCTATAGAAACTATTAGATATTTAAAAGAAATGTCTAAATTACATAGAATAATAATATTTACTGATCCTGATTCACCTGGTGAAAAAATAAGAAGTGAAATATTAAAAGAAATACCTAATGCTTTAAATGCTTTTATTAGAAAAAAAGATTCTATTTCAAAAAATAATAAAAAGGTTGGAGTAGAACACGCAAGTGTTTTAGATATCAGAAAAGCATTAGATGGTATTTATAATAGTGAAATAGTAATTAAAGAATCAAATATAACATTAAATGATTTATATGATTTAAGATTAATTGGTGATAAAAATAGTGCTATTTTAAGAAACAAAATATCTGATATTTTAAATATTGGTAAGCCTAATTCTAAACAATTTTTAAAAAGAATTAATAGCTTAGGCTTAAAATTAGATAAATTAAAAGAGCTTATAGAAGAAGTAAAATAGATTTAAGGTGATAATTATTATGAATAATAATATTAAAGCTAAAAAGAAATTTGGACAGAATTTCTTGCATGATAATAAAGTATTAGAAAACATAATAGAAGTATCTGAATTAGATAAGGATACATTAGTTATTGAGGTTGGGCCAGGTTTAGGTGCATTAACTAAATATTTATGTAAATATGCTGGTCATGTTGTTTGTTACGAAATAGATAATGATTTAATAAATCCGTTAAAAGTTACATTAAGCGAATTCAATAATTACGAAATAATTAATGAAGATATTTTAAATATTGATTTAAAATCAGAAATAAAAAGATATAATAAATATAATAAGATATATTTTATTTCTAATTTACCGTATTATATTACAACTCCAATTATAACTAAGATTTTAAATGAAGCTCCTTTTGTTACACGCTATGTCATGATGATGCAAAAGGAAGTAGGATTAAGACTTACTGGTGAACCTAAAAGTAAAGATTATGGTGCGATTACTATAATGCTTAAATATAAAGGTAATGCTAGAATTATGTTTGATGTTGATAGAAAATCATTTACACCAGCACCAAATGTAGATTCATGTGTTGTAAGATTTGATTTATATGATTATAAAAAATATAATCCATTGGATGAAGAATTATTATTTAAATTAATTAGAGCTTCATTTATTCAAAGAAGAAAGACATTAGTTAATAATTTAAGTACTGTTTATAATAAGGATTTTATTAATAAAATGCTTACTGATAATTCTTTTAATTTAAATGTTAGGGCAGAAGAATTATCAATACAAGATTTTATTAAATTAGCTGATTATATTTATAACAATAAGTAGGAGGTTTTATTATGCTTATATATGCGAATGCGAAGATTAATTTAGCTTTAGAGGTATTAGATATTAAAAATGGATATCATATGGTTAATAATATTATGATGCCAATTGATTTATATGATGAAATAGATATTTCTAGAAGTGATAAAATAGAAATAGAAGATGATCCATTTCCAGGAAATAATTTAGTAGAAAAGGCAGCTAAATTATTCTTTGAATATACAAAGATAGCTGGTGGAGTAAAAATAAAAATTAAAAAGAATATTCCATCTGCCTCAGGCTTAGCTGGAGGATCAAGTGATGCCATGGCTACTTTAATTGGTCTTAATACAATGTATCAAACAGAACTATCTAAGGATGTTTTATTAGAATTAGCTTCTAAACTTGGATCTGATGTTGGATTCTTTATTAATCAAGAGCCTGCACTTTGTACTGGTAGAGGAGATATAATTGATCCAATTAATAGTACAATGGATGATTTTGATATTTTATTAATAAAACCAAACGGAGAATTATCTACTAAAGAGGTATATAGTAATTATGTTCCTAAGAATGGAATAAATTCTAGCAAGGTTGATAATATCATAGAAGCTTTGAAAGAAAATGATTTAGAAGCTTTAAAAGAAAATGTATTTAATGAATTAACTGACTCAGCTTTATCTTTATCAAAAGAAATGAATTATATTTATAATTTATTAAAAAATAATAATTTAAATCCACATGTTTCAGGTTCTGGTCCATCAATGTTTATTATTGATCCAAAAGAAGAAGAAATATATAGAGTTTATGAATTATTAAAGAATCAAGAATGTTTAATAATGAAGATTAAAACTATATAAAATATACAAAGTCATTCTTAATTGAATGGCTTTTTATGTTGTATAAATTAAGATTTCATTCATTTTTATGATAAAACACCTCCATTTTTGCAAATTTATGCATATAAAATAATGATAAAAACTATCAAATTGATAGAAATTTTTTTATTTAAAACTTTGATAGTTTTTTCTCTTTATATATTAGATAAATAATAGATATATTTATTATATTTTATATATATTTTTTGTTTTAGGTGGACATTTTTTAAATAATTGTAATTTCACATAATTTCACATAAGAAAACGCTTTACAAATCATTTTTAATATAATATAATTTCAAGTAGATTGGTTGTTAAGGGATGACCAAAAATATTTTCAAAATAAGGGAAGGAAAAAAGATGAAAAAGAAAAGAATTTTATTGGGTATTGCTTTGGCATCTGCATCAATTTTTGCTTTAGCTTCTTGTGGAAGCAGCAATAATAATAATCCAGAAAAGCCACAAGACCAAGAAACTGGCGGAGATGAACAATCTAACAAAGTTACAATCACTTTTAACACTAATGGTGGTGGAACAATCTCTAGTCAAACAATTGATAAAGGTGATAAAGCTACTGCACCTGCTAATCCAACAAAGGATGGATTTGTATTCCTAGGTTGGTATGCATCTCAAGATGGCTCAGGTGATGCATTTGATTTTAACACTGCAGTTAATGCAAATATTACATTATATGCAAAGTGGAAAGTATATGATCCATTTGAGGATTATGTTGCTATTTCTACAGCTGAAGAATTAGTTAAATTTATAAATGCTGATGAATCATATTTAACTGATACTGAGAAAAAAGAATCAACAAAAAACATTATGCTAACTGCAGATATTGATTTAGCTGATGTTCCTGCTGAAGACTTAATAGGTGCATCAATTTATTTCAAAGGTATATTTGATGGTAGGGGACATGTTATTAAAAATGCAACAGTTGATACTGGAACTAAGGTAAAAACTGGTTTATTATTTGAACAATTATTAGGCAACGCCGTTGTTAAAAATTTACGATTCTTAGGATGTAACATTAAAGGTAGTGGTGAATCAGTTGGTATAGTAGCTGGTTTATGTGACGGCGATGTAACATTTGATGGTATTGAATTCAATGCATGTTCAACAACTGCAGGTGCAGATTATTCAGGTTTATTATTTGCCAGAAATACTGCTGTTAAAACAATTACAATAAAAAATATTACTGCAAAGAATAATTGTAGTAGTACTTGTTCAAAATATGGTGGACTTGTAGTTGGAGATATTGTTGGAAATACAACTGTATCTTTTGAAAACTTAGATGTAAACGGTTCTTTTACATCATCTGGAAATGGTTCAATGGTTACTGGTAGAGCACGTGCTGGTGCTAAGGTTACTATTAAGAATGCTGTTGTAACTGGTAAGGTTAGTAGTAATCAATTAGGAGCTGTTACAGGTGGAGATAATGCATTAGGTTCATTAGCAGTTGAAAACGTTTATGCAAATGTTGAAAATGCTGATCAAATGTTTAAGAGTAAATTTTCTGATATTGTTTCACCATCAATCACTAATGTTTATTCTAAGATAAAAATGAAAGAAAAAATTGGTGAAGAAGATGCAACTACAGTATATGCAGATGCTGTAACTGTAGCTTGGTTAAAGGATACTTTACATTTAGATTTCACTAATACGTGGATGACTGAAGGCGAAAATAATGCTAAATATCGTTTAGTAAATTCAACTACTAACGTTAAGAGCGCTGATGCAACATTAAGTCGTATTTATGCTGTTACTGGTGGTGCAAAGACTAGATATCATAAGGGTGATGATTTCTCAGCTCAAAATTTAGTTGTTATGGCTGCTTATTCTGATGGTGTACAATTAGTTATGCAATCAGATGAATATAATTTAAATAGCACTGCTTATGATAAGACTACTAAAGGTACATATAATATTGTTATTTCTTCTACAGCAGATTCAACAAAGACTACTGATTACAATGTAAATGTTGTTGAACAAACTGGATTTGAAATAAATACTCTTGAAGTAAATAAATTATTTACTAAGGGTACTGATTTTAGTAAAGATGGTTTAGGTGTATATTCTATATGGAGTGATAATGTTAAAGAATTAGAAGCTGCTCCAACTATTGATTCTACTGCATATAATAAGAATGCTGCTGGCGAATATGAAATTAGCGTTTCACATGGTGGATTTGCAGCTCAAACATATAAGGTTTCAGTTGTTGATACAGCACCAGTTGTTGTAGATGATTATTTCTATGTAAATGTAGATGCATCTGCAACAGGTTATAGTGGACAAAAGGTAAATGGCGTTGAAACATTCAAGAGCTTAGGAGATGCAGTTGCTTACTTAACTGCATATAAGACTCAATTAGCAAATGCAACAAAAGTTATTAGAGTCGCTCCTGGTGTATATAGAGAAAAAGTAACAATTGGTTTAGATAACGTAGTATTAGTTGGTACAGGTACTAATGCTGAACAAACACAAATTGTTAATGATGCTGTTGAAAGTACTTACAGTATTGCATTAAAGAAGGGCTTCGGTCTAGAATGTGCTACTATTCATGTAAATGGAAAGAATTTCAAAGCAGAAAATATTTCTATTTTCAATGATTTCAACTATATTCAAGATGCAGCGAAAGAAGCGTCTCCTCAAGGCTTAGCTTTAACTATCAATGGAGATAAGGCTGTATTAGATAATGTTCATCTATATGGTAACCAAGATACATTCTATGTTAAGAGTGGTAGAGTATATGTAAATAATTCAAAGATTGAAGGTAATGTTGACTTTATCTTTGGTGAAAATAATGGTTTAGTATACTTCAATGAATGTACAATTAATGCCGTATATAGAGGAAAAGAAAAGAATAATGGTTATGTAACAGCTATGAGAGCTGGTAGAGATGGTGGCGGTAAGGAAATCACTCCACCAACATATGGTTACATTTTCAATAACTGTACATTTACAGCTGATGATGAAGTAAATGACCATACAATGGGTCTTGGTCGTCCATGGGGTGATAAGGCTACAGTTGCATTTATTAATTGTAGTTTCACAAAGGCTTATGCAATATTAGGATATAAGAATGCAGAAGGTAAAGATCCTCGTTGGGCTGATATGAGTGGTAATTCACCTGCTAATGCTAAATTTGTTGAATATGGTTCAACTGGTGAAGGTGCAATTACTACAGCTGTAGCTGGTGGTTCAGTTTTAACTGCTGAACAAGCTGCAAATTATACTGTTGCTAATTTATTTGCACCAACTAATGGTGGAGTAACTTGGAAGGTTAATGATGTTGATGATCCATTCGATTATCAAGCTGCTTTAACTGCATTAGCTACTGAAAAGACTATTGTTCCTGCAATATCAATCAAAGTTTCATCTCCTCAAGATGATGCTACAACAACTGATGTTATTGATGTTTCAGTTGAAAGAAATAAGACATTCGATATCAGCTATTATGTATCACCATGGAATGCTGAAAACAAAGCAGTTGAATTCGAATATGATAATACTAAGTTAGAATTTGATGCTGCAGCAGGAACTGTTAAGGGTCTTGCTGAAGGTGCAACTACATTTGTTGTAAAGCAAGGTACAGTTTCAACAACTGTTAACGTTACTGTCACTGCACCTACAGGAACTAATACAGTAACATTTATGGATGGATCTACTGTTTTAGGTACTAAGACAGGTGCAGCTGGAGATACTATTGATTTCTCTTCAATAGTAACTACAAAAGCTGGATACCAATTTGCTAGATGGTATGAAGATTCTACTTTCACTAAGGAATATATTGACACTGAATTCGCTGATAGCGATAAGACAGTTTACGCTAGATATATTGAATTAAATGTTACTGGTGTTACTTATGTTACAACTGCAGCAGAGTTAAAGACAGCTCTAAATACTTCCGATGCAAAGATTACATTGTTAAATGACATAGATATGACTTCAATTACTGATTTTGCTGGTCATACTACAGATACAACTTTCACTGGTGAACTAAATGGATATGGTTATACTATTTCTAATTTATCATTTACATTGGTAAAACAATCATCAGATAAACAACAAGGTATTTTTGGTACTTTAAATGGAAAAGTAGACTCAGTTAAATTTAAAGATTGTTCAGTAAATACAACAAGTGATGATACAAAAGTAGTTAAGTATTTCAGTTTCTTAGCTGGTAAGATTGCTCCAACTGCAACAGTTACTAATTTGACATTTGATGGTGTTGAAGTTAATGGTGCTGCAACAACACAATATGTATCTCTTTTAGCCGATTCAATTACAACTTCTGGATTATTAACAGTAAAGAACATTACATTGAAGGATGTTGTAGTAAATGGTTCTAAGTATACTGGTGGTTTATTCTGCCGTGGTGGAAATACTGGATATAATATTAAAGTTGATGGTTTATATGGAAATATTCAAATAAATGTATCTGATGCTTCAAACGGCTCTTGTATTGGTGGTGTTATTTCTAATGTTAAGAATTCATCATTTGAATTAGACAATGCTGATATTTCTGTTAAAATTGTTGGTACAGAAGACACTGGATCTCAACAAATTGGTGGCGTTGTTGGTTATATGCAACAAGATGGTGGAGAGCCAACTGTTATAATTACAAATTCTACAATTAATGCAGATATTTCTAAAGTAGGAAAGACTGCTGGTGGTTTGGTTGGTTATATTCAAACAAAGAATTCAGGAAGTGGAGAATCAACATTAACAATTACTGATGTAACAGTTAATGCTAAAATAGCAGCTCTTAACGCTTCTGGAGCTAGAATTGGTGGCGTTGTTGGTGGTACAAAGGCTCAAGCTACTACAACAGCTCTAACAGCTACACTTACAAATGTAAATGCAAATGTGGATATTACTTCAGCTTCTGGTAGAGTTGGTGGTATTAATGGTTCAGATGAATCAATTGCTGATGCAATAACATTTACAATGAATAACGTTAAAGTAGCTGGTAGTATCACTGCAGATGTCAATGATAAATTAAAAGCGTTTGTTGTTCAAGGCAATAATACATTTGACTATTCTAAGTGCTATTATGTAGCTGGTTCAGTTACAATCACTGGTGCTTCAACTGCCGTTGCAGTTGATCAAGGTACTGCAATTTCAGCAACAATCACTGATGATTTAACAATTACATTCGGGGATAGCGGAAATTATTTATCTTCAACTATTACTCCTTATTACATTTCAACAGCAACTCTAGGAACTGGTAACGCTGGCAATTCACAAGCTAAGCAAGGAACTATTAAGTTTACAGTCGCTGCTGGTGCAACTGTTGTTATTACAAGTTATGATGGATTAACTCATTATACTGTAGCAATTGATGATGGCGCTGCTTCAAGCGATATTACAAATGCTGAGTATACAATCGATCCAACAACTGCACAAAAGACAATTACAATTGATTGTGATCCAGGTGCTACTGGCAACAATTATATAATTTCAATTGCAGTTACATTCTAAATTTAATTTAAATTAGAACTCATCTTATGATGGGTTCTTTTTTTTATTTATAAAACAATTTATTATGATATAATAATTTTGTATTTTTTATAAGGAGAAGAATTATAATGAAAGCATTAAGCAGTAAAACAAAACATAATATATTTATAGTAATAAATTCATTAGTTTCTATATTAACAATGGTATTTGTATTATTATTAACAGGAGAAATAATGAATAAAAATGTTGATAAAGTCTCAACATATTTAGGAATATCAATAATAACCTTAGTTTTATCTCAAATATTATTAGCTTTTGTTCATAAAAAATTAAAAGATAAAATAAGAGTAATAATAATAGGTATAATATATACCTCAGGAGTTATATTAAGCTTTTTAGCTAAAAACAATTATTTGTATTTTTATATTGCTACAGTATGTATTGTTTCTGCGATGGCTATTAATCAGTTTTTATTAATAGAAAAAGAAGAAACTAAAAAAGGTGTAATAACAAATATTTTATTAGGATTAGTACTAATAGGATTAGTTGTTGCGATATTATGTAATATAAAAGAAGAAGATGCTTTACATATAGTAATAGTAGATGTTGTTTTACTATTATTTACTTCATTAAGAAAATTATTTTTCCCATCATTAAAATTTGAAAAAATAAAATTATTATTAGATATATTAATAAAAACACATACTATTGATGCTGTATTAGGTTTATTAGCTTTTATAATAGCATTCTCATTCTTATTTCCTTTAGTTGAACCTTCAATAACAAATTATTGGGATGGAATGTGGTATTGTTTTGCTATAGTAACAACAATAGGCTTTGGTGATTTTTATGCAACAAGCTTACTTGGTAGAATCTTATCAGTAATATTAGGTATATATGGAATAGTTGTTGTTGCGATATTAACAAGTGTTGTCGTTAGTTTTTATAATGAAATATCATCTAAAGAAAAGAAAAGAGATATTATAGAATAAAAAGAAAAGAAGAAGTTGAGAATTTAATGAATTTTTCTCAACTTTTTTGGTATTATTTATGATTGTTTATAGATAATAATGCTATTTTAAATAAATAATTAATTATTTTCATTTTTTACTATACTTTTACA
Source organism: uncultured Caryophanales bacterium (assembly GCA_946407635.1). Lineage (GTDB taxonomy): Bacteria > Bacillota_I > Bacilli_A > Acholeplasmatales > Anaeroplasmataceae > Anaeroplasma. The sequence continues at coordinate 14,051 of CAMJOZ010000019.1, read as the reverse complement.
TATTTTTGTTGTAATATCTTCACACAAAAAATTCAGTGTGAAGATGTTTTTTTCTAAAATGATATTTTAAGGAGAATAATAATATGGAAGAAAAATATGAAATAATAAAATTTATAGATGGAGATATGAAATTAGATGTTAGATTTTCAATAGATGATAATATGGTTTGGTTAAGTCAAAATGATATTGCCAATTTATATAAAATAGATATATCTAGTGTCTCACGACATGTAAAAAGCATTATAAAAAACGATAATTTACCTACCTCAAATTTTGCAGAAAATGCAAATTATCGTCCAGTAGTCGCAAAATTTGCGACAGTTCAAAATGAAGGTGAATGCCAAGTCAAGAGAACTAGAAATTATTACAACCTAGATATTAATGTATCTCCATCTGAAGATACCGTATGGCTAACACAAAGAGAAATTGCTACATTATTTGATAAATCAATATCAACAATTAATGAGCATATTAATAATATCTTAATAGATGAATTAAACGAACAAGAAGTATGTAAATTCGGAAAAACCGAATTTGCTATTAAGCCTATAAAATATTATAACTTAGATATGGTTTTATCAGTTGGATATAGAGTAAATAGTAAAATAGGAATTGAATTTAGAAGAAATGAATATTATAGATTAAGCTAAGTTTCTATACAGGAAATGGAGAAAAAGTATATGAATAACAAGGAAAATGAGTATAAAATAATAAAATTTATTGATGAAAAATTAGAATTAGATGTTAGATTTTCAATAGATGATAATACAGTATGGTTATCGCAAAATGATATGGCAAATCTATTTGATACAACAAAGCAAAACATTTCTAAACATATAAATAAATTAATAAGCGAAAATGAACTGTTTAGTACATCAACTGTCAACTATTGGTTTACAGTTCAAACTGATGATAGTCGTATGATAAATAGAAGAGTAAAATTCTATAGCCTAGATATAATACTAGCAGTAGGATATAGAACTAAATCAAATAGAATAAATAAATTCAATAATTGGGTTAAAGAGACATTAAATGAATTAAATAATGAATCTCAAATTCCAAAAACTTTTAATAAAGCCAATAATTATGAAGTAGTTAAATATGAAAGTGGTTCTATTTCAATAGATATAAATATATCTCCCAATGAAGATACAGTGTGGCTAACTCAAAATGATATGGCTAATTTATTTGATACAACAATACTTAATATTAGCATCCATATATCAAATATTTTTAATGATTTAGAATTAGAAAAGAATTCAGTTATTAAGAAATTCTTAACAACTGCCACAGATGGTAAAACATATAATGTAGATTATTTTAACTTAGATATGGTTTTATCAGTTGGTTATAGAGTAAATAGTAAAAGAGGAATAGAATTTAGAAGAAATGAATATTGTAGATTAAGCTAAGTGTCGACACAGGGAATGGAGAAAAAGTATATGAATAACAAGGAAAATGAGTATAAAATAATAAAATTTATTGATGGAGAATTAGAATTAGATGTTAGATTTTCGATTGATGGCAGTACAGTGTATTTAAATCAAAGACAAATATGTGAACTTTATAATTCTTCGAAGACTAGTGTTAGCGAACACATAAAGAAAATAATTGAAACTGATGGTCTCGATGAGACACAAACTGTTCGGATTTTCCGAACACTTGCTGAGAGTGGAAGGTGTTATAAAGTAAAGTACTATAATCTAGATATAATATTAGCTGTTGGATATAGAACTAAATCAAATAGAATAAATAAATTTAATAATTGGGTAAAAGAAAAATTTAAAGAACTAAAAAACGAATTAATAATTCAAAAATCGTTTAACTACGCCAATAATTATGATATTGTTAAATTTGAAAGTGGTTCTATTTCAATAGATGTTAACGTATCTCCTAATGAAGATACTATATGGCTAAATATAAAAGAAATATCAGTGTTATTTGAAAGAGATATTTCTGTTATTAGAAAACATATAAGAAATATTTTAAAGGAAAACGAACTTAATTATGATTCAGTTAAGGCAAATTTTGCCTATACTGCCAAAGATGGTAAAACATATAATGTAGACTATTATAACTTAGATATGGTTTTATCAGTTGGTTATAGAGTTAATAGTAAAAGAGGAATAGAATTTAGAAGATGGGCTAATAAAATATTAAAAGAATATTTAATAAGAGGATATTCTATCAATAATAAAAGATGCTTAGAGCATTCTAATATTATTTTAAATTTAAATAATGATGTTAATAGGTTAAAAACTAAAATAGAAAAGTTAGAAAATGATAATTTAATTATTAAAAATGATCATAAAATATTAATGGATAATTTTATTAACCCTAATATGTATAAACATTACTTAATTAAAAATGGAGAAAGGATTGAAGCCGATGTAGCTTATCAAGAAATATATAAATTAGCTAAATCATCTATTTACATAATTGATGATTACATAGATGTTAAAACATTAAAATTATTAAAATGTTGTAATTCTAATATTAATATAATAATCATTACTGATAATAAAGGTAGGAATAGTCTTAATAATGATTTTGTTAATGATTTTAAGAATGATACAAATTTTAATATTTCTATAAAAAGAAATAACGAGATGTTTCATGATAGATATATTGTTTTAGATTTTAATACAAGTGATTATACATTATACCATTGTGGCGCATCTTCAAAAGATTCTGGGAAAAGAATTAACACAATTTATGAGATATCAGAAAAAGAATTATATATATCAACAATTGATAAAGCTTTAAACAATGATGAATTAAAAATAAAAAAACTCCAACTATAATAATTGGAGTTAATAGATATGAAATCTATTTGATTATTCAGCATCTTTTTCTTCAGTATTTTCTTCGTTTTTAACTTCTTTAACTTCTGCATTAATTGAAGCTTTCTTTACTGGCATTGTAGTAAATGTTGATAAACATAATAAAATGCTATAAAGAATTAATATAATACCAAAGATAATTAATTGAGCATCTTTAGATATAACTGGATCATTACCTACCATTAATGCACCTAAAACAATAGTTATTGCTGAAATAACTAATTCAGGTATAGCTGCAAAGAAAGCTGCTTTAGTATTTTTGCTTGTAATACCAAATACAATCATTAATATTGCATCAACTGCTAAAATAGCTCCAGCAACAATCATTAAATATGGTACATAATTTAATAATAACCAAATTAATGTTCCGCCTAAAGTAGTATCAACTACAAATAAGATACCAAGTGCAAGTGTAGAAGCAGAACCGATAGCTGCAATAGCAAAAGGTATTTTAGTTAAAATTGATCCACATAATGCTAATAAAATAGAAATAGATGAAATAACAATTAATGAAATACCGATTGTCATTGAGATACCTGTATAAGCATCAGCAGATGCATCTCCAGTTGCTGCAGCAGCAACAATACATAAAATACCAACAACTAGCATGATTAAAGAAATAGTCCATTTAGTCATTGATTTTTTTACAAATTCCATTTTTAAATCCCCTTTCTTAATTTTTCAAACGAAATTATAGTCTTAATATTGAAAAAATTCAACATAGATATTTTTTATTTTTTATCATTTTGAAGATGTATTAATATAAATTAATATTTTTAATTGACATTAAAATAGTATTTTGATAGAATAATTTCGCATGGTTTCTTAAGAAATGGAGGATAATAAAATGAAAAGAACTTATCAACCTAACAAGAGAAAAAGAAAAGTTACTCATGGTTTCCGCGCTAGAATGGCTACTAAGAGTGGTAGAAAAGTATTAGCAGCTAGACGTAAAAAGGGCAGAAAGCAATTAACTGTTTAATTTTATATTATTAAATTGACATAACTAGTACGACCAGAACAATTTATAATGTTTTTGGTCGTATTTTTAGTTATAAGGAAAAGATTATGAATAAACAATATCGCGTAAAAAAATCTAATGAAATAGAAGATATACTTAAGAAAAAAAAATATTCTGGTAGTAAATATTTCACACTATATGTTAAAACAAATTCAGAAACCAGCCATTTTCGTTATGCGATTAGTGTAGGAAAGAAATTAGGTAATGCAGTTGTTAGAAATCTTATCAAAAGAAGAATAAGAGCCTGCATTACTAATTTAAATATCGATCTAAATAAAAATGTTGATGTATTTATAATAGCTAAAACTATTGTTAATAAATTAGATTATGAAGCTATGTATAAAGATTTAAGATATTTATTTAGAAAGCAAAACTTATTACAAGGAGAAAATAATGACTAGTTTTTTATATAGAAACAGACATAAGTTTATACTTGTGATAGCAGGAATAGTATTATTATTCACTTTATCAAGCTGTAGAGTTAATGCCAACACTTGGTATTCTAAGGTTTATACTACTTATGGACAAGAATGGGTAGACCTTTGGGATGGTGGTAGTGGATTCTGGGCAACATTCTTAGGATGGCCTATCAATATCCTATCATATCCAGTTGCTTGGTTATGTTCAGCTATTGGTAAAGGATTAGGCAATTCTTACTTCTGGGGTATTTTCTTTACAACTTTAATTGTAAGAACTTTAGCTTGGCCAATTTATTCAAGACAAAATGGTATGAGCTTAAAAATGCAATTAATGCAACCAGAAATGGCAAAGGTTCAAAGAAAATATCAAGGAAGACAAGATCCACGTTCTCAACAAATGATGCAACAAGAAATGATGAAATTATACAAGAAGTATAAGATTAATCCTTTAGGTTGTATCGGAACAATGCTATTACAATTCCCTATCTTCATGTCAATGTATGAAGTTGTACAAAGAGTTAATGCATCAAGTACAACAGTTCTTGACGGAGGTATGGCTATTACATGCAAGGGTGATTTTGCATTATTAGATACTAAAGTATTTGGTTTCTTTGAAATGAATACATCATTCTTCCAATCAAATAATGTATGGGATAAGATTTTTGGTGCTTTTGTTGCTATAGCATTCGTTGGATTAACAATTTTACAACAAAAGTTAGGACAACGTCCACCTAGTTATCAAAAGGTAAGACCTAACGATAAGAATTTAAATAAACAAGGTAATCAAATGAAGTGGGTAATGATTATTATGAACATTATGTTTGGTTTCTTTGCGTTATCTAATACTGCATTAGGTGTTTACTGGTTAATAGGTGCTGCTTACCAAATCGGTCAATCTCAAATTGGTAGATTAATAAATGAGCATAATTACAAAAAAGCAATGGAAAATAATAATGAATTTTAATAGGTGATATAGATGAAAAAGGAAATTGAAATTAAAGCAAAAACTCTTGAGGAAGCTCAAGAGGAAGCAGTAAAACAATTACATATATCTTCTGATAAAATATTCATTAATGTTTTAGGTGAATTACCTGATGGATTAAATTGTAAGGCTGAAGTTGATATCAATTTAACTTTAGAAGGTAAAAAATATTTAGAAGGTATCTTAAAATCATTAGGTATTGGTTATCAGATAGAAGCAAGATCAGTTAAGAATGAAGAAGAAATTCATTATATGATTGATTCATATGAAAATTCATTATTAATTGGTGTTAAAGGTAAAACTTTAGATGCTCTTCAAACTCTAGTTCGTAATTTAATTTCATCTTATACTAAAGAACATGTTATTGTGTCTTTAGATATAGGAGGATATAGAGCTAATCGTGCTCACCAATTAGAAATTTTAGCTACTAAGACAGCTAAGGATGTTATTAGAACTAAAATGCCAGTTAAATTACAACCAATGAATTCATTTGAACGTCGTATCATTCATGAAAAGCTTTCTGATTGGAGAGATGTTTATACTGAATCTGAGGGCGAAGGCGAAGATAGAGCAATAGTTATTAAATTAAAAGAAAAAGAGGCATAAAAATGAATAGTTTATTAAAAAAGATGATTGCTGAATGTATTGGTACATTTGTATTAGTATTCGTTGCATGCGGTGTTGCTATGGCAACTGGTGGTACATTAGTTGGTACTGCTTTAGCATTTGGTTTAGTTATTGTTGCTATGGCATATTCAATTGGTAGAATTTCAGGATGCCATATTAATCCTGCTGTTTCATTAGCATTATTCATTAGAAAGAAGATTTCTTTTGAAGAATTCTGCGGATATGTAATCGCACAAGTAGTTGGTGGCTTCTTAGGCGCATTAGCTATTTTCGGTATCTTCAAGATGGCAGGTGTTGTATTACCTGGTGATGCATGCAACTATATCGTTGGATGGAATGGTACTGATATTACAGTTGGTGGTGTATTTGGTGCTATTATAGCTGAAGTTATTTTAACATTTATTTTTGTTTATGTTATTTTAAATGCTACTGATGAAGAAGCTGGTAATTCAAAAATTGCTGGTTTAATTATTGGTTTAACATTAACTTTAGTTCATTTAGTTGGTATTTGCTTAACAGGTACATCTGTTAACCCTGCTAGAAGTATTGCAACAGCATTTGGCGCATTAATTTATAATGGCGATGCATCTGCACTTGCACAAGTATGGATCTTTATTGTAGCTCCTCTTGCAGGTGGCGCTTTAGCTGCTTTAGTATTTGGCTTACTTCATGCTAAAAAAGCTAATAAAGCTGAAAAAGAAGAAAATTTAGTTCAATAATTTAAAGAATTATATAATTATAAAAACTGCACTAGCTTATGCTGGTGCATTTTTATTTTTTTTGTTGTTATATTGGTGTTTGACTACAATAAATATCAAATATTTAGAAGTATTATAAATGAAATTTATAAATATGTTTAATTTAAGAAATCAAAATGTTATAATAGTATAGAAATTATGAAATGGAGAATATTATGAAAAATCTAACTTTAAAAGAATTTGATAATGATATTGCAGAAGCTATATCAAAGGAGCTTGAAAGACAAAGAACTCACATTGAATTAATAGCTTCTGAAAATTTTGTTTCTAAAGCTGTATTAGAAGCTCAAGGATCAATTTTAACTAATAAATACGCAGAAGGATATAGTGGAAAAAGATACTATGGCGGATGTGAAAATGTAGATGTAATTGAATCAATTGCAATCGAAAGAGTATGTAAATTATTTAATGCTAAATTTGCAAATGTTCAACCACATTCAGGTGCATCTGCTAATTTAGCTGCTTATAATGCAATTTTAATGCCTGGTGATAAGATTTTAGGTATGTCACTTGATGCAGGTGGACACTTAACTCATGGTTATAGTGTTAACTTCTCAGGTAAGATGTATCAAGCTGTTAATTATGGTTTAAAGGCTGATGGTTATATCGATTATGATAAACTAGAAGAAATTGCATTAAATGAATTACCAAATGTAATTGTTGCAGGAGCATCTGCATATCCAAGAGTAATTGATTTTAAGAAATTCAGAGAAGTTGCTGATAAGGTTACTGAAAAAGCAGGTCGTAAGTGCTACTTAATGGTAGATATGGCTCACATTGCAGGTTTAGTTGCTGCAGGATATCATCCAAATCCAATTGAATATGCTGATATCGTTACTTCAACAACTCATAAGACTTTAAGAGGACCAAGAGGTGGTATTATCTTAACTAATGATGAAGCATTAGCTAAGAAGATTAATTCATCTGTTTTCCCTGGATGCCAAGGTGGACCTTTAATGCATGTTATAGCTGCTAAGGCTGTAGCATTTAAAGAAGCTTTAGACCCAAGCTTTAAAGATTATGCAAAGCAAGTGATTTTAAACTGTAAAGCTTTAGCATCTGAATTAAATAAATTAGGATATAATTTAGTTTCTGGTGGTACTGATAACCATTTAATCTTAGTTGATATTTTTGGTAGTGTTGGTATTACTGGTAAGAAGGCAGAAAATATTTTACATGCTGTTAATATTACAGCTAATAAAAATGCAATCCCTGGTGATACTCAAAAGCCAACTGTAACATCTGGATTAAGATTAGGTACAGCTGCTATGACAACTAGAGGATTTAAAGAAGAAGATATGATTGCTGTAGCTAGATTCATTGATAGAGCTTTAAAGAATAAAGATGATGAAGAAAAATTAAATGAAATCCAAAAAGAAGTAATCGAATTAATGAAGAAACATCCATATCTAGAGGATTAATAATATTTAATTATTTAAAGGAGGGGAAATTGTGATTGCCAAAACAAGAGAGATTGAAAGGGATAAGCGATTAACTAATAATTTGCCACTTATTAGATATGTTGATCCTGAGTATGTCTATATAGCAATAACAAATGCTAGATGTGCGACAGGTGAGTCGTATGTTAAAGAAGGAGATTACGTAAAAGTAGGTCAAAAGATTGGTTTAAGACATGGACCATTCTTTGAACAACCAATTCACTCTACAGTTAGTGGTACTGTAGTTGGAACAGTTAAGAAATTCCATAGAAGTGGTAAATTAACTGAATTCATTCAAATTAAAAACGATAAAAAGGATGTAATGGATGAATCAGTTAAGGAAAGAACACCAGAAGAAATAAAAGCATTAACTAGAGAAGATTTTGTTAATATTACAAAAGAAATGTCTTTAGTTGGTTTAGGTGGTTCGTCTTTCCCTACTTATATTAAATTCCAATGTACAGATCCAATTGAAACATTATGTATTAACGCTGTAGAATGTGAACCTTATCTATCTGCTGACCATAGATTAATCATGGAATATCCAGATAGAATTATGAGAGGTATTGGTTATGCAATGCAAGCATTTAATGCTAAGCGTGCAGTTATCTGTATTAAGAAAAAATATGATGACTTATATCAAACATTAACTGCTACATTAACAAGACATCAAAATTTAAACATTGAGGTTAAAAAGGTTGGCAACTATTATCCTCAAGGTTGGGAAATTGAAATGATTAAAACAGGCTTAGGTGTTAAAGTTCCAACAGGTGTTTTACCACAAAAGCTAGGCATTATGGTTTTAAATGTTTCAACAGTAGTAGGTCTATATAAGGCTATTAGATATAATATGCCAGTTGTAAAGCGTAATTTTACAATAACTGGTGATGGTATTACAACTCCTCAAAACTTTAGAGTAAGAGTAGGTACAAGTTTAAAAGAATTAATTGATTTTTCTGGAGGATATAATTCAGAAGATGATAAAGTATTAATTCTAGGTGGACCTATGATGGGTGCGAACTTAGTTCGTGATGACGCAGTAATTACTAAAACATGTACTTCTTGTATAATTATGAACAATAAAGAATACAAAGAAGAACCTTGTGTAAGATGTGGATCTTGTGTTTATTCATGTCCTGCAGGCTTACAACCAGTTCAAATTATGCAAGCAGTAAAGAACAATGATAAGGATGCATTAAAGAATAAGCTTAATATTAGAGCTTGTATTCTATGTGGTATGTGTTCTTATACTTGTACATCAAAAATTCATTTAACAGATTATTGCCGTAAGGCAAAGAAGATAGCATTATAAGGAGGAATTGAAAATGAGATTAGTTAGTAAAAGTGCTCCTTATATTAGAAAAAGTGTCTCTGTTTCAAGAATGATGCTTGATGTTATCATTGCATTACTTCCAGTAACAATTTTTGCAATGATACAAAATGGTTGGGGTGGTATTTATGTATTCTTAATATCACTTGCAATTATGGTTTTCTTTGAATTATTAATTCATATGTTTATGCATTGGCCTAGTGGAATGAAATTTAAAGAATTATTCTCTAAAGAAGGTTTCGCTAAGGTTAAGGAATCATATACTATTAATAATATATTAGCTCCTGTTATTTCAGGATTAATATTTGCATTAATTATGCCTGCTAATTGTTCACCTTATGTAATTATAGTTGGTGCAGCATTTGGTATGATTGTTGGTAAAATGTTATTTGGTGGTTTAGGTCAAAATATTTTCAACCCAGCCGCAGCAGGTAGAATATTTGCAACAATCTGTTTTGGTACAAAAATTAATGAAGCAAATATATTATCTGGTGGAGATGTAATTAATGGGGCAACTGCTTTAACAACCATAAAAGAATATAATTTAGGTAGGATGGATTATTCACTTATTGATTTATTTATGGGTAATGTTCCTGGAACAATGGGTGAAGTATCAAAATTAATGATTTTAATTGGTGCTGTATATTTATTTGCAAGACGTAGTGCAGATTTAAGAAGTGCATTATCTTATTTCTTATCATTTGCATTAATTATGTTAGTTGGTTCAATTAGCTTCTTAAAAATAAATTCAGATATTAATGTATTTGAAGTATGGACATATCAATTATTATCAGGTGGTGTATTATTCGCAGCTGTATTTATGATTACAGATCCAGTTACATCACCAACATCAAAATATGGACGAGTCCTATTTGGTGCTATTGCAGGTTCAATAACTGCATTAATTAGAGTTTGTGGTGCTTATCCTGAAGGTGCAGCATTCTCAATTCTAATTGCTAATATGTTAGCTCCATGTATTGATTATTTAATGCGTGGAAAGAAGAATACATACACATGGAAACAATGCTTAGGGTTAGGCATAGCATTAGTTTTAGTATGTATGATTGTATCAGCCTCAGTGATGGGAGGTTGGTTCTAATGAAAAATTATTTTAGAATAGCAGCAGTTTTAGGAGCAATTACATTAGTATGTGCTGTAGTTTTAGCACTTATGAATATGTTAACAAGCCCTATTATTGCAAACAACAATGATAAAACAAAATTAGAAACTATCCAAAAGATTTATTCTGATTATGATAGTGAAAAATCAAAAGATTATGAAACTGATGAAATCATTGACTTAAATTTAGCAAGTGAAGTTGTTGATGTAGTTAGAGTAAATAATTCAAATGGTGATTTAAAAGGATATGTATTTACTGTAAGTGGAAAGAATGCATATGGTATTATTTCACTTATGGTTGCAATATCAAAGGATACTAACGGCAATAATGTAGTTCACCAAGTAGAATTCTTAGAAAATGGTCAATCATTTGCTTCAACAGTTGATGAACATGTAAGATCTAGTTATCATACTAGTGACAAGAATGCTTTAGTATTAGATCCTTATTCAAGTGGTGATAAGGTTGTAATAGGCGATTTGACTGAAGATCAAATACCAAATGATGATCAAGTTCAATGTGGTGCAACTTATGGTGCTAAATTAGTAAGAAGTTTAGTAGAAGCAGCATTAGAATCTGCAGAAAGGATGGCATAATTATGGAAAAAGAAATTAAGCAATCCGAAAGTAAGAAAATATTCTTAGCAGGTTTAATTACAGAAAACCCTACATTTGTATCTTTATTAGGTATGTGTCCTACTTTAGCTACAACTAAATCAGTTGAAGCTGCACTAGGTATGGGTATTTTAGTTATCCTAGTATTAATTGGTTCAAATATCTTAATTTCATTATTAAGAAAATTAATACCTTCTGAAGTTAAGATTCCTTGTTATATTGTTATTATTGCTTCATTAGTAACAATTATTAAGATGTTAACAGAAGCCTTTGTTCCGGCGCTATATTCATCTTTAGGTGTATTTATATCATTAATAGTTGTTAACTGTATTATCTTAGGTCGTGCAGAAGCATTTGCTTCTAAGAATGGTGTTAAAGCTTCATTCTTTGATGCTTTAGGATCTGGTGTAGGATTTACAGTTGCTCTATGTGTAGTTGCATTTATAAGAGAATTCTTAGGTACTGGTGCTTTATCATTTGGTGTATATTTCCCAATTGGTACTGAATTACATTGGCAAATTTATCCATCTCAATTCGCACTTTCTATATTTGTACAATCAGCTGGTGGTTTCTTAGCATTAGCTATGGTATTAGCTTTCTTAGCATGGAGAAAGAATAGATTAGAAGCTAAGAAGTTAGCCGCCGAAAAAGCAAGAATTGAAGAATTAAAGAAGAAAAAAGCTGAAGAGCTAGCAAAGAAAAAGGCATTAGAAGCAGAACAAGCTAAAGCTAATGAAACTGTTGAAGCTCCAAAGCAAGAAGAAAAGACTGTTGAGGTTAAACAAGAAGTAAAAGAAGAAGTTAAGGCAGAACCAAAGGTTGAAGAAGCAAAAACTCCTGAAGCTAAAAAGGAAGAAGCTCCTCAAGAATCAACAGAAAAGGAGGATAAATAATTATGGGATATATAATTACCTTCTTATTAGCAATTATTAATGCAATGCTAATTAATAATGTAACATTATCTAGATTCTATGGTATTTGTCCATTCCTTGGAGTATCTAAGAAGACTTCTAGTGCTTTAGGTATGGGTGTTGCCGTAACATTAGTTATAATTTTAGCAAGTGCTATTTGTTGGCCAATTTACCAACTATTAAAGCTTGCTGGAATTCAATTTATGGATACAATTACTTACATTTTAGTAATTGCATCATTAGTTCAATTAATTGAAATGATTATTAAGAAGTATTCACCTTCTTTATATAAAGCTTTAGGTGTATACTTACCACTTATCACAACAAACTGTGCTGTATTAGGTGTTGCTCAAGGTAATACTGATCAAGGATTATCATTTGGTTCATCTATGGCAAATGCTATTGGTACAGGCGTTGGTTTCGCATTGGTAATATTTATATTCTCTGCTATTAGATATCGACTAGATGCTTCAAATGCTCCTAAAGCATTTAAGGGCATTCCTATTGCTTTAATTACAGCTGCTTTAATGGCTATGGCTTTCTTAGGTTTTAGTGGTATGATTTAATGCCACAATATGCTTATATAATAATTAGTGTAGCTATTATAGTAGTATTTGTAGCATTATTCTTCATAACATTTGTTATCAATAGAAGAACTCCAGTTCCTAAGGGCTGTGAGCATATTAAAATTGATGAAGATGTATGTGGAGCTTGTAATGTTACAGGCTGTAGTATAAAACAAAAGTTTGATATCGAAAAGTTAAAAAAGGAAATAGAGGAGGAAGACAAATAATATGGAAGTTTTATGGGCTGTTTTAATCCTAGCAGGATTAGGTTTAATATTTGGATTCGGTTTAGCTATCGCTTCTAAAGTATTCCATGTTGAAGTTGATACTAGAATAGAAGATATTACTGCTATTTTACCAAATGCGAACTGTGGTGCGTGTGGTTTCCCTGGATGTGCAGGTTTTGCTGAAGCAATTGTTGAAGGAAAGGCTGAAAATTTAAGTCAATGTAAGCCAGGTGCTAAATCTGGTAAGCCTGAGGCAATTAGAAAGTATTTAGATGAACATCCAAATCCAGATGGATCAGTTAATCCAATTAAAGTTAAATAATTGAAAAAATATAAGACCTTTGATATAATTTCATTGGTCTTTTATTTTTAGGAGGAATACGATTATGGGTATGGAATTTAAAAGAAAAGTATTATTACCAGAAGAAATAAAAAGAGATTTTCCTTTATCTGATGATTTAATAAAGATTAAAGAAAATAATGATAAGCAAATTAAAGATATTTTTACTGGTAAGGATGATAGATTAATATTGATTATTGGTCCTTGTAGTGCCGATAGAGAAGATGCTGTTGTTGATTACTGTAAGAGATTAAAAAAGGTATATGAAGAAGTAAAGGATGAATTATTTATTATCCCTAGAATATATACAAATAAACCTAGAACTACAGGTGATGGATATAAGGGTATGTTACACCAACCAAATCCAAACGCTGATGTAGATATGGCAAAGGGTGTAATCGCAGTAAGAAAATTACATATGGATGTTTTAAGAGAAACAGGATTCTCAACTGCAGATGAAATGTTATATCCAGATAATCACTTATATTTGAGTGACATCTTATCTTATGTTGCGGTAGGCGCGAGAAGTGTTGAAAACCAAGAACATAGATTAGTTGCCTCAGGTGTTGATGTTCCCGTAGGTATGAAAAACCCAACATCAGGCGATTATAAGGTTATGCTTAATTCAGTACATGCTGCGTCTGTTCCTCATACATTTATTTATCGTGGTCATGAGATTGAAACATCAGGTAATCCATTATCACATTGCATTTTAAGAGGATATACTAATAAACATGGTGATTCACAACCAAACTACCATTATGAAGATATAATGAGATTAATATCTATGTATGGTGCTGACAAATATCAAAATCCAGCAATTATTGTAGATTGTAATCATAATAATTCAGGTAAAA
>CAMJOZ010000018.1 GCA_946407635.1 uncultured Caryophanales bacterium | reverse complement strand
AAATTTTTCAATAATTTATAAAATTATCTTGATTTATTTATAGTTGGCTCCTAAATTATTAACGAATTTACATTATATTATAATCGTTTTTCTACATATTTCAAAAAAAATTAGTAAAAATTTACTAAATTTTATTCAAAAATTAATTTTTTATCAGGAATTCTTTCATATGGATAATCATATAAATAATCCTTTAATTCACTTTCAATAATTTTAACCTCATCTTCCCATTTTTTGCTTAATAAAAACACTTGAGTATTATTTATTGATTGATTTGCAAAAAAATGACTTTCATAAGGTATTTTTTCAACACCACAGAAATTAAAAATTAATTCTTTTGTTTTTTCTTCATTATATACTAAATCCTCAAAATTAATTTTTAACACAGAATCGTTATTGTCAACAATTGCCATTCTATTTTTATAAAACTTACAAAAATCATTGACATCAGACGGAAAAGGATTTTTAGCTTCATAAATATATTTAGATAAAATGAACAAATCTCTAGGATCTCTAAATACAGCAATAAAACCAAAATCTTTGTTAAAATAATTATCTATTCTATTTAAATGATCTGGTAAAACGAAATGATCAAATACAGCTATCTTATCAGAATTATTCGAAAATAGATTCACATAATTATATATGAATTTTTTACTTAAATCATAAAATTTTTCTTTAGTAGGATGAGCTGAATATTGAATTTTTGAATTCTTGTAAAAAACATACTTTCTACCATAAGAGTATATTTTTCTTCTTTTTAATATTTTTGCAGCTATTTGTAAAAGCATTTTAAAAAAAGAAAATTTAACAGTTTTATAATCATTGTAAGATATTAATTCATGCTTATAATCGATTAATGAATTTATATATTCATTAACTATATTATCAAACCTCTCTTGAAATAATTTCTTATATGATCCAAACCAACCAAAGTTCTTTTTTAATCTATTCATTTCTTTTAAAAAATTCTTTATAGCTTCATTAGAACGGTGTAAATCATTATTATATATTAATTTCCACTCTAAATCGAAAATACTACTAGGATTATATAATATTACATGCTCATATGTGTATTCTGGACACAATTGAAAAAACTTATTACCATTTAATATATCTAACACTGCAGATGACCCAGTCGCAAAAAAACCGGTAACAGCTAAATACTTCACTATGATTCACCTCGATATAAATCATTTTACCTTTGCTATAATTTTAAAAATATACATTAAATGCCATTTCAAAGATATTCTTAATAACTTTCCAGACAAGCATTTAAAACGTGCATTTTTAATTGCATTAACATAAACATTATTAGAATATAAATTATTTTTGATATCCTTTTTTATAACCTTATATTTTTCTTTTAAATGGAATCTAGAATATGTAACATGATAAAGCTCGTGCGTCAGCTTTCGATTCATTTGACTTCTGAAATCATATTCATCTAGATTAATTTTTTTTGATAAATGATTATATATTTTCATTGGATATTCAAAATCAAATGCTTTTTTACTTTTTGTAGCTGATTGATTATTATATCTATAAATATATAAACAATCATGAATAATTGTTAATGAATTTGCATTGTATACACATGGTATGACGCATGCACCATCCTCACCAATTTGAATTCTTTCCTCTACCATATTTGATATAAATAAGTCTCTCTTAAATGCATGAGACCATAAACTAGGACAATAATATCTAGCCTTATTATCTTGAATTAAATATGGAAATATTTTATTTTTAATATCTTCTTTGCTATATTTACCTTCAAGTTCATTTGGAACATTGTATAACATTTTACCATCTTGTAATTCATATATAGAACCAAATCTAACGACATCAGAATCACAATTTTTCCCTAAAACTTCAAAATAGGTATTCAATACCTTATCGTCTGAATCAACAAATAATAAATATTCCCCTGAAGCTAAATTAATACCATTTTTTCTAGCAATTGAAACACCTGTATTTTCTTGATGAAGAACAATAATATTACAATATTTACTTTTATATTCATCACAAATCATTCCAGAATCATCAGTAGAACCGTCATCTATTAATATTATTTCATAATCATTATAATCTTGATTAATTAATGAATCTAAGCATGATCTAATATAATTTTGAACATTATAAACTGGAATTATAACACTAAATTTTGGCATAGTTATCCTCAATTTCTATAATTCTACATTTGTTATATTTGAGTAAACGAATTTACTATTTGTTGATATGATGATTCTTCGAATGGACTTAAATAACCAACTTCTTCTAAAACAGATTTAAACCCTTCTGATTTAGAGCATAAATTGAAATATTTAGTTTTGGCATCATCATAATCATTTGATGCAATTACATAAGTACCAAGTGATGGAATTAAACTTGACGAATAAGAAATATAATAAAATGCATTACTGATGCATACTCTTTTCCAATATGTCTCGGGTACTTGATTAATATTATCTCTATAATAATCAAGGCCAATTAAATCATCAATGATATTTAAATATATTTCATCAAAATCAACATTGTCAAAGCTATCTAATTGATAGCATCTTAATTCAAACTCATTAACTGCTAAGCATGTTAATACAGATTGTAAATCATCAACAAGCTTATAAAGTGTTAAAGCTCGAACTAAATTACTATCTATTATATTCTCTTTTTTTAAATAATACAAAAACAAAATTTCACCAGATTGAGATTGCGTCTCACTTAGATCATAAGAACCACTACTTCCACTAGATAAATAATATGAAAAATAATGTCCAAATTCATGAATTATTGTAAATGGTGATTGATAGTTTTTTCCAAAATAAAGATAAGGCTCATTTGAATTAAAACCATATGTAGTAAAAGCCCCATCTAATGAATTATCATTTGATCCCAAAAACATTAAATTAGTTTTATTTAAATGATTATATGTATCCAAATATTTACCACTTAAATTCTCAGCGAAATGTTTAAAATATTGTTCTGAATCATCATATTTATAATTTTTTACAAAATCATTAATTGCTTTTCTTTGATAAGAATTTAATAAAGAAAGTTCTGCCTTTAAATTAGCACTTAATCTTATTAATAAATCTTTAAAATATTTTTTAGCATAATTATAAATTAAGCTAGAATCATAATATGAATAATCTCTATCATATATTTCATCATAAGCCATTTCAATATAGTTGTTATAATTTAATTCTTTTGACATTTCATTAGATAAATTAATTAATTTAGGAAATTCTATCTTAGCTTGTTCAATCTTTTCATCTAATGATAATAATTCATATCTTTGTATTAATTCATCTTGTTGTTTTTGTAGCTCATAATATTTATCAGTATAATTAAGCTTTAATACATTATCTATTTCTTCTTGAGTCCAGCCTCTAAAAAAGCTAGATCTAAAATCAGAATTATAAGCATCCTTAAAGGCTTGAAGAATATACTTTCTCAAGCCTTGTAGATACTCTAAAATATTTAAATATTTTTCATTATTATCATTTGTTTTATCTAAACAATATATAATATATGCTTTAGTTCTATATTCTAAAATTTCAGTAAATAGCTTATATAAAGCATTAAAATTACTAATATAAGAATAAACATCTACACCTTGTGCATATATTCTATCCATTTCAGCTTCAATATTTGAAACCTCATTTTTTATATTATCATCAAATGTATAATTTAATATTTCATCATAACTTTTTCCTCTGTTATCAACAGTTTTATCAGAAAAATCGAATAATAATAAATTACAACTTGATAAAGTAAAACTAATAATAAAGACAAATAATATAAATAATATGCCCTTAAATCTTCTAATATTAAATTTCAAAGGCATAAAAACCACCAACCCTAAAAACTATTGTTTCAAATCTTCTTCATTCTCAACAATTTCTATATTTTGAACGTTTTCTTCAGAGGCATCTAATTTATCAAAAAATTCATCCTCTTTAACTTCAGTATTTGGAGTAGCTTCTATTTCTGGCTTATACTTTTTAATATGACAAATAACATTAGTTATAATACCTAAAATTAATGAGCAAGCAATTGAAGTAATTGTAACCTTATTATTTGCGAATGATACAGCTAAGCCACCAACACCACAAATTAAAATAACTGAAACTACAAACAAATTTCTATTATCGCCTAAATCAACCTTTTGAATCATCTTTAATCCTGATACAGCAATGAAACCATATAATACTATACATACACCACCCATTACACAGTTAGGAATTGTAGCAAGTAATGTTACAAATGGAGCAATGAATGATAATACAATACACATGATAGCTGTAACAAAAATAGTTATTACAGATGCGTTTTTAGAAATAGCAACACATCCAACTGATTCACCATAAGTTGTATTAGGACATCCACCAAAGAATGCACCTGCTATAGAACCAACACCATCACCAAGTAATGTATTAGTTAAACCTGGATCTGTAAGTAAGTCTTGACCGATTACACTTGATAAATTCTTATGGTCAGCAATATGTTCTGCAAAGCATACAAAAGCTACTGGAATATATGCTAAAGCAACAGTACCAAAGAATGCAAAGAAATCACCAGCACTTGAAAAATCTGAAAATGCACCAAATGCTTTAATAAATGTGAAATCAGGTACCCATTGCATATTTTTAAATAATTCAAAATTAATAACCTTAAGTGCATCATTTCCTGCAGCAAATCCAATTCCTGTAAATATAGCAGCAAATACATAACCTGCACCAATACCAATAATAAATGGTATAGCTTTTAAGAATTTCTTAGCAAACACAGAAACTATAATTGTTACAAACATTGTTATTAAACCAGTAACTAAACATAAATAAACACTTGCAGTATTACCTTTATTTAAATCACTAATTGCAGCACCAGCAAGAGAAAGTCCGATAATAGCAACTGTAGGTCCTATTACTACTGCTGGCATTATTTTATTAATCCAAGCTGTACCAGCAAATTTAACAGCGATTGCTAATCCTACATATACTAAACCAGCTAAAGCAGCACCAATAATTAATCCCAAATAACCAATTGCAGCTGTAGCAGCACCTGCGAAAGCTGCAGTCATACTGCCTAAGAATGCAAATGATGAGCCTAGGAATACTGGACTTTTAAATCTTGTAAATAATAAATAAACTAATGTACCAACACCTGCACCAAATAAAGCAGCTGATTGGCTCATTTGAGATCCAGATCCTGCAAAACCTTCTACTGATGTATTACCATTGATAATAAGTGGTACTACAATTGTAGCAGCTAAAATAGCTAGCAATTGTTGAAATGCAAATAAAATAATTTTTCCTACTGGAGGTCTGTCATGAACACCATAAAGTAATTTTTCCATCTTTAAATTTTCCCCTTTTTTTCCTCTTTTTTTATTATTATTTATAAAATCTAAAAGCTGTATTAGAAAATACAGCAATTAGTTTTTATTAACTTTTTGGTATGGAATCCATCCATTCTTTTAAAGAACCATCTAAAAAATCAATTTTTCTAGCGAACAAATAAGTGAATTCATTAATTTTAACAGTTTTACCTTCTAAAGCCACAGAAGCCCCAATAAAGAACGCTAGATATTTGTTTCCATTATCTTCATCTAAATTCTCAAAATTCAAGCATAATGGATTACCATCTTTTAGTTTTAATACTAAATCTCTAGCATATTCTTCATCATCCTTCATTTTAGAAAGAATAATTTTATCTTTTGCTAAGGATTCAACTTCAACTTCAGCACGTTTTTTACCGAATAACATTAGGCTTCCTCCTCCTTCTTATAATTTGAATGAACCATAGCTCTAGTTCCTTGTCTAACCATAATTAATGTTGTATCAACATATTGTTCTAGAATTTCCATTCTTTGAGGTGGGCAGGCAATTAATACTTGTAGTGGCATTGAAGAAATGAAGTTCATCATAGCACGCATACGGTTACCATCCATCTTATCGAATACTTCGTCGAACATTACTAAACCAATAGGATCTCCACCAGCAAATCCACTCTTTGTATATACTCTTACGAATGAAGCTATAATAGCAACATAGAATGGAACCTGAGTTTCACCTCCGGATTTTTCCTTAAATACTTTAGAATATGTCATTGTATCACCATCTCTATTAGTGATCTTAATATCATAATCCATATAAGTTCTATAATCAGTAAACTTATTAATAGCACCATTACTATTTAATTCATCCATAGATAATGATTCAAATAATTCTCTGATTTGTTCATCATATTTATTTTGGAAATCATAAGTGAATAAACCTTGATTTAAATCAACTAATTCAGATGTAACCATATCATAGAATTGTGCATATTCACTACTTCTAGGGAATATGAATTCATAATGGTCATTACCGAATGT
Organism: uncultured Caryophanales bacterium; assembly: GCA_946407635.1. GTDB lineage: Bacteria > Bacillota_I > Bacilli_A > Acholeplasmatales > Anaeroplasmataceae > Anaeroplasma. The sequence goes on along the minus strand of CAMJOZ010000018.1, from coordinate 17,535 downwards.
AATATTTTGTAATGTTTCATTAATCTTACCGATTTCTTGTTCAGCAGATAAGATATTATTACGTAATTTAGCAATGAAATCCTCTTTGAATACAACTTCAGCAGATTCTCTTGCTTGTCTTACCTTTTGTTCATATGAAATCAATTCACTCTTTTCTAGCTTATTTAATTCAGCTAAGAATTTATTCATTTCATCTACACCAACAGAAAGTGTTGAATTGTATTTATTAATATATGCATATTGCTTAGAAACTAAATTTTCAGTTAAGCTTGAATAGCTGTGTTGTTCAGTTTCAAATCTTTCTTGATATTGAGCAAGAGCTTGTTTAAATGAAACTCCACTAACAATTGAATTAAATTCAGCCTTAGCTCTTTCAGCTATACCTAAATTATCAGCAACTAATACCTTTAATTCTTCATTTAATTCAGTTACTTCGTTTTGCTTATTATCAATATCGTTATTTAAAGAATCAATTCTAGAATTAATACCACCTATTTCAACAAATAAATTAGTCTTCTTTAAATCATTTGCCTTAATAGTATCCATAACCTTATGATAATCATCCTCTAAATCAGATGAAGATAGATTCTTAGCTCTTTGTTGTTGCTTCTTTAAATCTTCTAATACTTGACGTTCATGTTGTAATTCTAATGCCTTATCTAAATCATCTATAATAGGTGAAATATTGATAGAATCTAATAAATCAATTTCAGTATTTAATGATTCAATCTTAGCATTTAATTCAGAATATCTAGATTTAGCCTCCATAGCCTTAGCTTGCCAAATCTCACTCATCTTAGCAGCTGCACCCTTACCCATAAATGGCTTATCAATATTAGGGTTAAGGTTAGTAACTGTATAACCACGATAAATTAAGAAATCCTTAGTGATAGCTTGTTGATGCTTTTCAAGATCTAATACATCATCAACCATGATTACGTTACCACAAGCAAAGTTGATATAGCATCTAGCATCTGAATTTTCACATTCAATAATTGATGCTACCGAATTTGGTTCAAAGCTTGTATATTTACTAATTTGCTTAGTATTAACTAAACCTATACCATAAATTCTATATCTACTCTTAATTCTATTAAAAATTTGTAATGCTTGGTCATAATATCTAGGTTCAACAATGAACATGAATCTACGATTACCTAAGAATACTTCTACTGCATCAGCCCATTCAGGATCAGTAATTTCACATAATTCAGCTAGAATATGAACACTGATGTCATAATTATAAACTCTCTTTAAGCCTTCTTGAATTTCTTCTCTAATTGAAATTAACATCGGATTATAATTAAGTTTATTTTGCTTTAAATCTCTTAAAGAAACTGTTATTTGATTAATTTCAACAACAATCTTATTTAAATCAGATTGAATAGAACCTAATTCTTGGTTCTTCTTATTTATAATTTGAGATAAACGACCATTTAAATCTCTTAATCTAGTCTTAGTTTCTTCAACCTGTGAAGTATTAATTAAGCTTAAATTAATATTTGCAAGCTCATTATAAATTTTATCATCAGATATCTTCTTTAAAGAATTAACTATATCCTTAAATCCAGCAGCTCTTTTTAAGAATGAATTTTCATTTTCTTCTAAATGTTCAATATTAGAATTAGTTCTTAAAATTTGTCTTGAAATATATTCACTAGATTTAAAATCCTCATTACCAGATAGCATATTATAGATTTCTCTAGATCTATCTTGTAAATTAGCTGTTTCATATTCTAATTCTTTTATTGCTTGGTTCTTAGTTTCTCTTAAAGATTCTTCTTTAAGTATTTGCTTCTTACAATCAATGATTTCATTTTTAACCTTTTCTAGGTCAAATAATTTCATTAAATATTCAAGATATGCTTTGTTTTCATTAATCTTTAATATTTCTTGATATACGAAATCAATTTCTCTTAGGTCACTAATCTTATTTTGAATTTGCTTTAAAGTTACTTCTAATTCCTTATAAGCTCTAATTGAATCCTTAATTGCAGTTACATCAATTTCCTTTGCTTCAAGAATATTTTGATAAATAAATTCTTTAACATCAGAGATAGGCTTAAATGCCAAAGCCTTAGGAATCAATCTATAGAAATCCTCATTGATTGAACCAAAAGCATTTCTAAATCCTCTTTTTGCATCCTTCTTAGTTAAGAAATATTCAAATAAAGAATTATGTTTTCTAAATTCAACAGTACCATAAATTGTTCTATTTTCAGAAATGAACATTGAATCATTGATTCTATCATCACTTCTATAGAATAAGCTCTTTGGAGCAGTTAAATCACCAAATGCATCAATTACAGCACCAACTGTAAAATATGTATCTGTCTTTTCATCATGGAATTCTAAAGCAATATGACCAGAAACATCACCATTTCTTAAATATTCCTTATCATCCATACCTAATTTACATTTTACATAACCACGTAAATCACGCTTACCTTTTTCGTTAGCTGCAAGGTTAAATACAGTATCACCAGCAGTTAAAACATAAGTAATAGCATCCATGATAGTTGATTTACCAGAGGCATTAGCACCTGAAAGTAAAGTATTATTCTTTATTTCAATAGTCTCATTTGAAAGGTAATGCCAGTTTATTAATCTAATTTTAACTAACTTTTTCAAATTACTTTACCTCCTCTTCAGCTATTCTATTAATAGTATTAAATACTTCAGTTATGTCTTCAGACTTAATTGCCATAAGAATAGTAGGTAAAATTACTAATTTACAGCTTGATGAATTAATATCACCTGTTACTTCAATAAGATTGTATCTTCTTAATAATCTAATTGAACTAATTAAATCGGTTTTATTTAATTTTCTTTTAATTTCAAGCATATCGTATTTAGCATGAATATCAGCAACAGAACATACGATATTATCATTTAAAGATGTATCCTTCATCTTTTCATGATATAAAAGTCTTAATATTAATAAAATTAATGATTCATCTCTTCTAAGCTTTAATGTAGTTTGAGAATTAGCTCCACTTAATTGAACAGCACCAAGTTGTAAATCAAGTGTTATTTCATATCCTAAAATTTGAAAGAATTCATCAAATACTTCTTTATAGCTCATCAAGAAATAGTAAGCTTCTTTATTATCCTTCTTATCTCTTGATAAAAATGTTTGAGATAATAATTTATTGCAGGTATCTCTAAATTCCTGTTGTTGAGTTAATGTCATCTTTTCTAACGCGTCTAACATAATTCCTAATCCTTCTTAATAATTTCAAAATCTTTTACAACAAAACGCTTTGTATCTATCATATTATCTAAAAGCTTAACTTCAAAGTTTCTATCAGCTGAATAGATAATACAATAAACTACCATTAAAAATTCACTTCTAGTACAATCATAATTTAAAACATTAGATGCTCTAAATTTACCATCAACTAAATTTTTATCAAGATAAACTTTGATTTCTTCTTCGTTATAAGAATTCTTAAATTGTTTCATGAATTCTTCATCAAATGTAAATCCTTCAATACTATAATCATCTAATACTTGATTATATTTTCTAGAATAAGAACCTCTTGGAGTATATAATGATGATTCATTATCATAAACCTTAAGATTTGGTAAATTATACAATTTACTTATTTGAGTCATTGCCTTATCAACATTACCAGCCTTAGCTGATTGTCTTACATATTTTAAGATTGTATTAATTTTACCAATTACATTATCTTCTTCTGTTAATAAGAACTTAATCTTACCAATTGTTGAATTTACATAATTTCTATTCTTGTTATCAATTTCATAAATGAAATCTTCAATAGCATTGAATGCATCAATAACCTCATCGATTTGTTTGATTGCTTTATTAATAGCATCATTCTCAGTTTTAGTAAATGCCACGTAATTCTTACTAATTGATCTAACAATTGTTTCATCCTCTTGCATTTTTTCAAGCTGAGTTATTATTGAAAGACGATATCTATCAATGTTATCTGATATTTTTAATTTGACATAATTCTTATCATAAATATCATTCTTATAAGCAATTAATTTTTCCATTAAATCTTTAATTTCAGTATTATCAATAACAGAAGTTATATATTCTTTCATTCTTGCATCTAATCTTCTTAAAGATCTAATTAATTGTTTTGTATCAGAATAAATAAGTGAGAATGTTAAAGCATAATCGATATTATCTTTCTGAGATAACAATGAATAAATAGAATAAATATATCCTTGGTATTCATTTGGATTAATATAATCTTCTGGTAAATCTTCACCAAATTCAAATTGAGGATAAGCTTTAAGAATTGCTTCACAAATCGTAATAGCATCATCCGAGAAGTTTAAAACCTCGACATAATCATTTGTTACATCAACATAAATCCAGCCACATTCTTCCATTCTTCTTAAAATATAATTTGCAAGTTCACGCTTAGATTGTGGATTAGATTCTTCATCCTCTTCATTTTCAACATCATATAAATATTTTTTGTTTGATTCCAAAAAATATACAAGGTCATCAACAACAATCTTTTTGTCGATACCTAGGATAGTACCAGTTTCATAAACCTTGAAAACCTCTAAAATACTGGCCAAATATATCCTTTTATTTTTTGATGCTAATAACGAGAAGAAGTTATCTGGGACCATATCAAAAAAATCCATTTTTATAACATCCTCCATTTAAAATCAATATCATATTAATTTTATCAAAAAATTAAACCGTTTTCAATTGAGTTAAATATATTTTTCAATATATTTAATATAAAAAAAGAAAAACCAACGATTTTTTTAAATCATTGGTTATTTTTATACTATCTTTTAAGCCAGTCTGGAAGATTATCATTAACTGGAGTAGCATCTTCTTGAGCTTTTCTCTTTTCTTCTTCCTTCTTTTGTTTCTTAAGCTCTTTAATTCTCTTTTTCTCGCCTTTAGGATCAATGTTTTCAAATATTTCTCCAACTCGACTACCTGGTTCAATAACTTCTTCTTCAATAGGTTGAGAAGTAATAGTTGGAATTTCAATATTCTTATCACTCATATTCTTGAATATAGCTTCACTGATATCACCGAATCCAGATTCAGCAGCCTTCATATCGTAACCTGTTGCAACAACTGTAACTACAAATTCATCACCTAAGTCAGAGTTGATTGCAGCACCAAATATAATATTCAAGGATGTACCAGCATTATTTCTGATTTCTTCAATTGCTTGATTAACTTCTGTTAATGCTAAAGACTCACCTGCATTAATATTTACAATAGCATCTGTTGCACCATCAATTGTTACTTCAAGTAAAGATGAATGAACAGCATTTCTAGCTGCTTCAATTGCTCTATTAGGACCTTTAGCAACACCGATACCTAAAAGGGCAGTACCCTTTTCCTTCATTACAGAGTTAACATCGGCAAAGTCTACATTTATAACTCCAGGTATAGCAATGATTTCTGATATACCCTGAACACCTTTTCTTAATACATTATCTGCTTCACGGAAGGCAGCCATCATCTTAGTTGATTTATCAACTATTTGTAATAATCTTTGGTTAGGAATAACAATTAGAGTATCAACATACTTCTTTAAATTCTCTAAACCAACAGCAGCATTTTTCATTCTCGCTGGGCCTTCAAAGAAGAATGGTTTAGTACAAATACCAACAGTTAAACACTTATGTTCCTTAGCAACCTTTGCAATAACAGGCGCAGCACCTGTACCAGTTCCACCACCCATACCACAAGTAATGAAAACCATTTGAGCATCACCAATCATATCATGAATATCATCTTCTGATTCTAAAGCGGCTTTTCTACCTATTTCAGGATTACCACCTGCTCCTTGTCCATGAGTAGTTGTTTTACCAATAAGTAATCTATTTTCGCATTTAGAAACTCTTAAATCTTGAGCATCTGTATTAACAACATAAAATTCTACACCTAAAACTTCGTTTTCAATCATGTGATGAACTGCGTTCTTACCAGCTCCACCAACGCCAATTACTTTAATCTTGGTTCTCGCAGTATCAAGTTCATCTAAATCATCAAAAATCATACTAAATGCCCTCCTCGAAAAATAGTATTACCTAAGTAAATATTATTATATTTTATTTAATTTTAATTTTCAATGCAATTGCTATACAAATATAATTAATTTTATAGTTTTTTTAATTTCCATAAATTTTGTTTATAATGAAAGCTATTTTCACTATGAAAACGAATGAAAAAAGCTTAGCAGTTTTTTGCTAAGCTAAATTCATTTGTTTATCTTCATCATTGTTATAAGCTTCAATTTCTTCTTCTGTAGCATCTCTTAATGATACTTTAACTAAAGAAATACTACGATTTATTACTTCATATATTTCTAAGCTTAAAACCTTTTGATAATCGTTATATTCGCCAGTTTCTTCATCAAGCTTTGTATAAATAGCAGTGTAATCTAATTTAAATCCAACCTCTGGTAAGCTTTCGCATTTAGCAAATAACCAACCAGATATCTTTGAAGGTACATCCTCAGGAACATCACCAATATTTAAATTCTCAAACAAATCTTCAACATACATTTCGGCATCTACAATATATGTGCCATCTTCTTGTTCTTCAAATCTTAAATCATTATCGCCAGGGACATCATGCTCATCATAAATTTCACCAACGATTTCTTCAAGACAGTCTTCCATTGTAACTAAGCCTAATGTATCACCATATTCACCACTAACGATGGCAATATGTGTTTTAGATTCTCTTAATTCATCTATTAAGGCATCAACCTTCATTGCCTTAGAAACAAATTTAACTGGTCTTAAAATCCTTCTAAAGCTCATTTTTGGATTCTTAACTAAAGCAGGGAAAAAATCACGCTCGTATAATATACCTACAATATGATCCTTATCCTTTTTATAAACTGGAATTCTTGAATAAGCATTATCAAGCATGAACTCTTTAACCTCTTCAAGTGAGGAGTTATAATCGATAGCCTCCATTTTAATACGAGGTACCATTATATCCTCTGCAGTTCTATCATTTAAATCAAATACTTTTCTAATTGTTGAAGCCTCATCATGCTCAATTGATCCTTGGCCTTCCATTTGATCAATTAAGACACCTAATTCATCTTCATTCATCTTAGTTTCTTCAGTTTTATTTCTTGTAAATATTTTTTGTAATCCTAAGAATAAATAAGTAAATGGAGTAAATATTAAGCTAATAATATATACTGGCCATGCTACCTTACAAGCAACACCTTCTGCATGTTGTTTAGCAATAACCTTTGGTAATATTTCACCAAAGATTAATAAAGATACTGTAACAATTAAAGTTGACAACCATGTAACTGTATCCTCATCAATTGCTAATTTAGTTAGGAATAATACAAATAATGTTGATATAGCAACATTTACTAAATTATTACCTATTAATAAAACAATTAATGTCTTATCAAATTTTTCTCTTAATTGTAGTGCCTTTTTAGCGCCTGCTTTTCTATCTTCTACTAAAACTCTAATTTTAGAATCATTCAAAGATGAGAAGGCAGTCTCACTCATAGAGAAAAATGCAGAAAATAAAACTAAAACTAATATTATAATAAAGACCGGTACGCTAAATTTAGCAGAAACCGATAGAGGTATTAAACTACTCGATTGTATTTCCAATGTCCTTCACTCCTATTGTTATGCTCTACTAGAATATTTACCTGTTTCAGTATTAATGATAATATCTTCGCCTTGTTCAATAAACATAGGCACCTTAACAAGTAAACCTGTTTCTACGATTGCATCCTTTAAAGCATTTGTCTTAGTGTCTCCTCTTACAGCAGGCTCACATTGAGTTACCTTAAGAGTTACCTTATCTGGTAAAATAACACCTAAAATTTCATCACCATATTTTTCAATATTTACATTCTCATTTTCCTTTAAGAATTGCTTTTCATATTCTACAAGATTATGAGGGATTTCAATTTGCTCATAAGTTTCATTATCCATGAATACTAAAGCATCTCCACTATCATATAAATATTGCATTTCAATCTTATCAATAATTGCTTTTTCAACCTTTTCAGCAGCGTTGAATGTTATATCAACAATTGCGCCACTTCTTAAATCTCTTAATTTAGATCTAACAAATGCTCCACCCTTACCAGGTTTAACATGCATAAATTCTAAAATTTTATAAATCTTTCCATCATAAAGAATAGTCATACCATTCTTAAAATCATTACTAGAAACCATAATTTCCTCCAAATATAATTAAAATCTCTATTAGTATAACATATTATTAAATATTATTCAAATAATCGATAGCATCCAAATAGCTACCCTCTAATTTGCCAGAAAAAGTTTTTGTACATACATCTCTTACAAAATTAATTTTTCTAAAGCCTTCTCTTTCATCTACCTTAGATAAATGAACCTCAATCTTTTCTCCATTAAACATTTCAAGTGCGTCATGTATCGCAACTGATGTATGTGTGTAAGCACCTGGATTAATGATTATTGAATCATATTTACCTAATACAGCTTCTTGGATTTTAGTAACTATATCTCCCTCGTAATTAGATTGATAAAAATCTAATTTAAGATTATTATTTGCTCTAGCTATCATTAAATTATTAATTTCATCTAATGTTAAAGAACCATAATGTTCCTTAGGTCTTTTACCTAACATATTTAAATTTGGTCCATTAATTACAAGTACATTTAACATTTTATTTCCTCCATAATTTTAGATAAAGCATAATCGATATTTACATTTTCTACTTCAATATCCTTAAAATAATCATATTTATCTTTTCTTTCTTCAAATAATTCATCAATAGTTTTAGTTTGAAGTAATGGTCTTATAGTTTTTGATTTACTAGTTCTATATGTTAATACATCATTTGGAACCTTTAAGTAAATACATAAACCATCCATTTTTTCTTTATTAGATAAATCCTTAATTACTCCACCACCAGTGGCGATAATAACATTATCAAGCTTTAAAAAATCATCTAATGTATTTTTTTCTAAAGCTCTAAAATATTCTTCACCGAAGGCATCAAATATTTCATCTATAAACATACATGCATTCTTTTCAATATAAGAATCCATATCTATAAATTCATAATTTAATTTTTTTGCTAATCTTTTACCAAGTGTTGATTTACCACATCCTGGCATACCAATTAAGTAAATTCTCATTTTAACCACCCATCTAGGTCTTTAATAATTTCATTTAAAGTTTTATCTAAATCATTTACATCAACATTATAAAAATGACTATCCATTTGATTTTTAAACCAAGTTTCTTGTCTTTTAGCTAAATGTCTTGTATTCTTTTTTATTTCATCAATAGCCATATCTAAAGTAGATACACCTTCAAAATAAGGAATAAATTCTTGATAACCAATTGCGTGAGGATAAATACCACGATCATATAATCCTTTAACCTCATCAATCAATCCTTCTTCCATCATTTTTTCTACTCTTTTATTGATTCTATCATATAGCTTTTCTCTATCCATAGATAGATAAATAATATAATAATCATACAAAGCTTCTTTATTTTTATTAAAGCTATGAATTGATTTATTAGTTTCCTCTAAAACCTCTAAAGCTCTTAATACTCTTTTACGATTATTTGGATGTAATTTATTCTTATCTATATTTGGATCTTTAGATAATAATAATTCAAATAATTCTTGATTAGAATATTCACTATATTTATTAGAAAATGATTCATCTCTTTTAGATGCTTCAAATTCATAATTAAATAATGCAGATTGAATATATAATCCAGTTCCACCACAGATTAAAGATATTTCATTATTATCCATAATCTTTCTAGCTTCCTTTTGAAAATCAAAAGCCGAATATTCATCACCTGGATTAACACAATCAATTAAATAATGCTTAACTCCATCCATTTCATCTTTGGTAGGCTTTGCACTACCAATATTTAAATCCTTATATACACTAACAGAATCACCACTAATAACATCCAAGTTATAATGCTTAGCTAATTTTATTGATATATATGTTTTACCAACTGCAGTTGGTCCACAAACAACAATTACCTTATTCATTATTTTTGAATCCTTTCAAACATCATTTCAAGCTCAGTTGTAGTGATTTTAATAACTGTTGGTCTTCCGTGAGGACATGTATATGGATTTTTACATTTATTTAAATTTTCAAGTAAACTATCAACTTCTATTTTAGAAATAACATGATTAGCCTTGATTGATGCCTTACATGCAATTGAGGCAGCGATATGATGTCTAAAATATTTAATATCTATTTTATTCTCTTCAATCATTTTAGAAATAATATCATATAAGATTGAATCAATATTATCTACATTAGCCCATAAAGGAATACTTCTAACAACAAATGTCTTATCGCCAATTGAATCAATTTTAAAACCTATATTTTCAAATTTATCATAATTATTCTCAATATAGATTTCTTCTGATTTAGTTACATTCAATACAATTGGAACAATCAAATCAGTTACAGGCTGATTAGGATTACATAATAAATCTAAATATTTTTCATAATTGACTCTTTCAGCCGCGGCATGTTGATCAATCAAATACATTCCTTCACTATTTTGGAATATTAAATATGTACCAAATACATTTCCTACATATTCTAAATATGGAAGCTTTTTACCTTCATATTTATCTTCAAATTGTTTTATAGGCTCATTAATAATTTTTTCTTCTTTCTTGATTTCATCATCATAATTATTAATATTAAATTCAAAAGGAATATTAACAGGTTCTGTTTTAGTTTCAACCTGATTATATGTATTTACATCTTCTTTAATTTCATGATTTTCAAAAATAGAAATATTTTCATATTTAACATTATTTTCAATATTTCTAGTAGGAATTAAAATTACTTTTTTTAATTCTTCTTTTATTTCATATATTAATTTATCACAAATATCTTTTTCATTAGATATTTTAATCTCAACCTTGTTAGGATGAACATTACAATCTATTAATAATGGATCTATATCAATATATATAATACCAACAGGAACCTTATTAATAGGTAGGAATGTTTCAAATGCACTAATTACAGCATTTATAATATTATAGTTTTTTACATATCTTCCATTAACAACTAAAGATAATTCTAATTTATTTGATCTATAAATAGATGGCTTTAATAACACAAGTCTAGCCTTATAGCCATCTGAAATAAAATTAAAATCAATTATATTTTTAGATGCTTCAGCGCCATATAATTCATATATAAGATTTTCCATCTTATTAGAGCCAGTTGTATAAAAGCTCATTTTATTATCATTATATAAAGTAAATCTAATATCAGGATGAGCTAAAGCTTCACGCTCTACATAAAATAATATAGATGAATATTCAGTCTTTTCACTCTTTAAATATTTTAATCTAGCAGGTGTATTAATAAATAAATTATTAACTACCACTGTAGTTCCTTTGTTAGATGAAGTTTCTTTTTCTTCAATCTTATTACCAAATTTATATGTAGTAGTATATCCATAAACACCATCAGTAGATGATGTAATTGACATTTTACTAACTAAAGCAATTGAAGCTATTGCTTCACCTCTAAAACCTAATGTATTTAATTTATATAAATCATATTTATTTTTTATTTTAGATGTAGCATGTGGCATAAAAGACATTAAAACATCATCCTTATCCATACCAATACCATCATCAACTATCTTTATTTCTTCAACTCCACCAGTCTTAAGATATATTTTAATATCTTTAGCTTGAGCATCTATTGAGTTTTCTAATAATTCCTTTACAACACTTGATGGTCTTTCAACAACCTCACCAGCGGAGATTAGTGAGGCAAGCTCATCAGACATTCTTTGTATCTTGCCCATTATTCAATCTCCTTTAGCTCATATAAAATATTTAAAGCATCACGAGGTGAAATATTGTTAATATCTATTTCATCAAGTCTATTTTTAATTTTAGAAGCAGTTGTTTCTTGTTTAACCTCTTCTTTTTCTTCATAATTATCAAAATTGAATAAATCTAAAGTAACTAATGATTTTTTATTATCAGTTTCTTCTAACTTTAGTAAAATTTCTTTACTTCTTTCAATTAAAGATTTTGGTAATCCTGCAAGTGAAGCAACATTAATACCATAAGATTTATCAGTAGGTCCTGATATAACCTTATGCATAAAAGCAACTCCATTTTCAGTTTCTTTTGCTTCAACATGAACATTCTTTAATCTAGATAATTTACCTTCTAAGGCTGTAAGCTCATGATAATGTGTTGAGAATAAAACAACACACCCAACCTTTTCATGTAAATATTCTAAGATAGCTTCAGCCAATGCCATACCATCATATGTTGCAGTACCTCTACCTATTTCATCAAATAAAACTAAGCTATTTTTAGTAGCGTTAGAAATAGCATAATTAGCTTCACTCATTTCAACCATAAATGTAGATTGACCAGAAATAATATCATCAGAAGCTCCTATTCTTGTATAGATAGCATCAAAAATAGATAAATTAGCAACCTTTGCAGGAACAAATGAACCCATTTGAGCCATAATGATTATATTAGCTAGCATTCTCATATAAGTTGATTTACCACTCATATTAGGACCAGTAATTAAAATTGTATTATATTTATTGATAACAACATCGTTAACTATATAATCATTTTCTAATATTCTACTTAATACTGGATGTCTACCATCAACAATATTTACTTCTCTATTATTGTTAAATGTAGGTCTTACATAATTATATTTAATTGCACAATCAGATAATGAAATATAAACATCTATTTCAGAAATAATATCAGCTAATTCTTGTAATGATTTAATGTAATTATTAGCGTATGATCTTAATTCCTTAAAGATTTCATATTCAATATTTTCTTCTTTTTCTTTAGCATTTAATACTAATTCTTCATAATGCTTTAATTCAGGTGAAATAAATCTTTCAGCGTTAGCTAACGTAGCTCTTCTTTGATATCCTGAATCTTCTGGAATTTGAGATAAAGCACCCTTAGATACTTCAATATAATAGCCAGTTACTCTATTATATCCAACCTTTAAAGTCTTAATATTAAATCTTTCTCTTTCTTGTTGTTCATAATTTAATATCCAGTCTTTACCATTAGTTCTAATCTTTCTAACTTCATCAAGCTCATTATTAAATCCATCATTTATCAATCCGCCTTCTTTAACTGATAGTGGCGGATCATTAACTAATGCTTTTTCTAATAATTCATATAAATCTCTATGAGTATTGATATTACTAGCTAAATTATTACTTGCAGGCATATCAAGCTTTTTAATTTCAGATACTAAATCAGGCATTCTTTCTAATGATCTTCTTAACCATACTAAATCCTTAGCATTTGCTTGATTAGCTGAAATTCTAGCTATAATACGCTCTAAATCATATACGTTTTTAAATATAGTTTTAATTTCTTTTTTAACTAAAAAGCATTCGTTACATTTTTCAACGAAATCTAATCTTTCATTTATTAAATCTCTATCAATCAAAGGCTTATTTAACCATTTAGATAATAATCTAGAACCCATAGCAGTTTCAGTATGATCTAAATGCCATAATAAAGAACCATTACGATTAGATAATCTTAATGTCTCATTTATTTCTAGATTCTTTTTTGTGAAAGCATCAATTGATAAATATTTCATGCTTTCATATAAAACAAATTCCTTAAAGAATTTAGGCTTAACATATTGAGTCTTTTCATAATAATTTAACAATAAGCCTACAGCCTTATTTAATTCATTTGGTAAATTCTTAACAATAAATAATAATTCTTCATCAATATTTGAATTTTCTTCAATAGAAATCATTATTGAATTAGTATTAGCAAAATCCTTTAAAAGAATGTTATTAAAGCTTTTATCAATTACTATCTCTTTAATCTTTAAAGATAATAATTCATTTAATAACATATCAAATTTCTTAAATTTAGATAAATATCCTTCACCTGTAGTTATATCTGAATAGCATAAAACATAATGTCTATTGATATATGTAATTGATGCAATAAAATTATTTTCTCTTTCATTTAGACCACTAGATAAAGTACCTGGTGTAATCATTTTAATAACACCACGCTTAACAATACCAACAGCCTCTTTAGGATCTTCTATTTGTTCTACTATCGCAACCTTATATCCTCTTTTAACTAGCTTTTCAATATATTCGTTAGCAGCATGAAAAGGGATGCCACACATAGGTACTCTTTCAGGAGCACCAGCATCCTTTCCAGTCAAGGCTAGTTCCAGCTCACGAGATGCTATATGAGCATCCTCAAAAAACATTTCGTAGAAGTCTCCTAACCTAAAAAAGACTATAGAATCCTTATAGTCCTTTTTAATATCAAGATATTGTTCCATCATCGGGGTATATTTAAAATCACCCATTTACAATCACACCTTATCTAATTAAAGAATAGACAACTAAAGCAAGTACTAAAGCAGCCAATACTCCTCCAACTATGCTTAATACTAAAAATTTATTAACTCTATTTAAGCTCTTTAGCTTTTCACTAGCATAATCATTATTCTTAATAGCAGTTACATCTAAATCTATAGTATCGTCAACTACTTCTTTTTGTTTACTGTTTTCTAATATTTCATCTATCTTTTCATCAGATATTTCTTCAACTGGTTCTTCCTTATATTCTTGGATTGGAGCAAGCTCGCCAGGTAAGATTGGAGCCTTTAGCTTTTCAATAGGTGAGAATCCAATAAAATCAGTTGAAGCATCTTCCTCTTCTACTTCCTCAACATTGAATGAATCTAAAACCTCTTGTAATTTATCTACATCAGCTTCATCACCATCATAAGAAATAACCTTCTTTGCAGGTTCATCTTCATTTAAAGATATAGCCTTCAAATCAACTCTGAACTTTAATGGATCATAAACATCTTCTGAAGAAATTTCAGTAATAGATGAAGTTAAAATTTCACATTGTTCTAAATAATAAAATAAATAATCAACTACATCTTCCTTAGTCATAAGTGGTTGCATAGAAATACCATTTCTTCTAGCATACATACTTAAGTTAGCAAGACTCATTTCAGCTAATTCATTACTTAAATCATCTGAAACATTACCATTTTTATTTAAATAATATTCAATATAAGCTAAATATTCTTCTTTTGATAATCTTTCAGGAATATCAATTCCATATTTATCCTTAATGATTTGAATATCTTCCATTCTAGCAGCTTTAGCTAAATTAGTTTTTAATATTTCAACATCAACACCATCAAATGTATTAGCCATTTCAACTGATGAAGCTGAAATATAATTTACATATTGATCAAATGTTTCCATTTTTTCTTTTCTGATAGTCTTAATATAATTCAATTCACCATCATTTAATTCTAAACTTTTAGCATTTAAAATTACTAACTTAAATAAATTATGACGATATTTAGCAAATGATTCATCATCATTACAAATATTATTGAATAAATCAACCAATAATGTTTCAGTAAATGAATCATAATATGCTAATCTTTCAAAATAATTTTTAGGTAAACTTTTAGAAACTAAAAATTTAATCTTATCATTTAAAACTGACACTAATGCCATACAATTAAATTTTCTTGGAAATAAAACATTTCTATTACTTAAAAAGTGATAAATTTGTTCACCAGATAATGATGATAATTGTCTTACAAAAACATCAATCTTAGTAGCTTTACCAAATATAGTGATTGTTCCTTTTTCATAATTAATATCCATATCATTACCTCCAAGATAACATATACTATCATTATAGTATAAAACTTAAATAGATTAAAGAATTTTATATAATTTTTTTAAGATAATAATTGTATATTACTATTCAGCTCGTTTGTATCCAAAAATGCGAAAAGAGGATGTGCAACCATCCTCTTTTCGTTTTATTCAGCTCATTTGTCTTCCGACAATTTAATTATATATCACAAATTTATAATTGTAAATTATATTTGTAATAACACTATAACCTTATTTATAAATAAGCAGCACCAAATATACCAGCATCATTTCCTAATTTAGCTTTTTTAATACTAATATTCTTAACAGCGAAATGAGCATATCTTTTGTAATATTCAGTGATTTTATTAATTAAAATATCACCTGCATTTGATACTCCACCACCAATATAGAAGGTATCAACATCAACAGATAATTCAACTGAAGCAATAGCTCTTCCTAAGGCATCAGAAATTAAATTTAGAACAAATAATCCTAATGGATCTTCTTCTTTGGCTGCATCTAAAACGTCCTTTGCAGTCATAGTTTCTTTAGTTAATTTTGTCTTAAATTTATCAAAATATAGCTTAGCAATTCTAACTATTCCAGTTGCAGATGCAACTGTTTCTAGGCATCCATAAAGACCACAACTACACTTAAAATTATGAACAAAATCGACAAACATATGGCCAATTTCACCACAATTTGAATGGCTTCCATCCCTAACTTTTCCATCAATAACCAAGCCACCGCCAACACCTGTTCCAAGTGTAATCATATATGCTGATTTAGTTTTATCACCATCAGCTAATAATTCACCTAAAGCCGCTGCGTTAGCATCATTAGTGCATGTTATGTTTACATCTGGAAAATACTTCTTAAAAATAGGCTCTAAATCCATATTTTCAATACCAACATTAGGTAATTTATCTATCACATTACCAACAACATGTCCAGGAAGTCCAATTCCAATTTTATCAATTATGTAATTTTTTTCATTACATCTTTTTTTTATGCTTTCACATACATCAGTAAATAGAGTTTCTTTTTTTGTTTCAACAACAAACTTATCAATTACTTGATAATTATCAAAAATACCAATCTTTACTGTTGTACCACCAACATCAATACCTACTCTCATATAACCACCCATTTATAAATATTTAATTAGTTCATTAAATATATCACTATAATGCTCATCAACAATGCCAAAATCCATCTTTTTAAAGCTCCAAACAGCTCTACCTATTCCGTAGTATTCAAATGCGTTATTAATGTCTTTAAACCAGTTTAAAGTGGATTTAGTATCTGCTCTATCAATAACACCATATTCACCACAATATAATGCTACATTATTTTCATTAGCATAATCAACTGCTTCTTTAAATAAATTGATAAAAAAGTTATCTTTTAATAGTTTTAAAGCATTTTGACTATTACCCAATGTACCATTTTCGATACTAGGAACTATTTTACAAATATTTTCATATTTATCCTTATCAACTGGATATGGCATTCTAAAATCTAATGGCATTTTATCTACCCAGTAAGCTCCCTGATGTGAAAAAGCCATAGGCTCATAACAGTGAACATTATAAACAATATTTTCATCATATGGCTTAGGTAAATATTTAACGGCTTTTACGCTTGAATATCCTACACCACCAAACAATATTTTAACATCTTTTGCATTCTTTCTAATTGTTTTAATACACCTTAATGCTAAATCATTCCATTCGTTAATAACATCAAAGCTAGTTACTTCATTCAACATTTCAAACATCATCATATCTGAATATTTACTATATCTCTTAGATAATCTATCCCAAATA
>CAMJOZ010000017.1 GCA_946407635.1 uncultured Caryophanales bacterium | reverse complement strand
AGAAAAAATGTTAGTAAACACTTTTTTGTGTCTACTAACATTTTATCACTTCAATAAATATCTGACTTTCATAATTAATATTAACGATTTTGATTAAGTTCTTTATCGATATTGTACATTCTCTTTTTGTACTTTTCAATCTTATCTTCGATAGGATTTAATCTAGAAGCTAATTCACGCTTCTTAGTAACGATTTGCTTACGACACTTATTTAATTGATCCATGTAAGCTGTACGTTCCTTATTAGAGTAAGTTGGATTATCTTTAAGAACTTGTAAACGAATAGCTTCTTCCTCTAACTTCTTTAATTCGTTAAGTTCAGGCATCTTAAGCTTAGAGTTTTCAAGCTCGAAGATTTCATGGTCAAGTTTTTGACGCTCATCAAGTAATTGTTGTTTCTCTTCTTGATGTTCTTCCCAATACTTAGCATTCTTAAGCTTTTGATCAACACGGTCACGCTTACGAATATCAACGAACTTATCATCAAGTTTCTTCTTTGCCTTTTGAATCTTTTCAAGACGCATATTACGTTCTGCCATTGAACACTTAACAGATTCTTTAACCTTAGTTCCGTTAACCTTATGTCCACAGTTACGAATGATTGCTTCATGCATCTTAACTATATTAGATAGAATAGCTGTTACTGTACCATGCTTCTTAGCAATGTCCATTAGGTAATCCCATGCATTAATACATACATCTTGAACTTTAACAAATCTAGCATATGCTTCGTCTGTTTGAGTTTCTTTCTTCTTACCAAATTGTTGAATTTCAGCTTTACTAATCTTAGTAACTACTGCACTAATATTAGATGCAAGCTTGTCTTCATATGATACAATATCTACACCAAATGTTTGGTTGGCCTTACGCATCATAGGGTCAACTGTATCAATAGTCTCTTTAATTTTTGTAAAATTCTCCTCTGTTGGATTTTTTGCAAAATCCATACAATTTTTTAGAACATATGTAACCATGATATCAATACAGTTAGTTCTTACTGTAAATTGATAATCCTCGAATTCTTCTTTACTAGAGTTAGTTAAACATGTGTTCCAACAATTGATTGCTTCAAGGAATCTGAAATTTTGAGGTGTTGATAACTTAGCAACACAGTTACCTTTCATTAGCCATGCATCAGAGTTTGTTGCATCAATTTCAATTACACGGTTTGCGTAATTTTCTGCATCAGTAAAGTTCTCTGAATCATAAGCATTTTCTGATAGAATAAATAAGTTTTCTATCATTTGCATTGTTCCAACGCCTGCTCCAGTCATTGCCTTTACATCTACAGGCTTTGGAGCGACTTTCTTTTGTGGAGCTGCAACTCTAACTTGTTGTACTGGTTTTACAACTACCTTCTTAATAACGGTTCCCTTTGGAGCCTCAGGCTGTGCTTGCCCTACTGGTTTTACCTGCGAAACGATACGTTTTGCAGCTTGACTATCATTTGATTTTACTGTAACTGGTTTAGCTACTACAACCTTCTTTACAATAGAAGGTCCAGCTTTTGGTGTAAATACAGGTGTTCCTTCATCTTGATAATCATTTGGTGCTTCTGTTTCTTCATTCATTTCTTTATGTCCAGAATCATTTACATCTCTAAATAGGCTTCTAGCTTCTTCAGTTGAGTACTTGGCACCACAAACTTGGCACTCAAACATACCTCCAACTTTGATGAAATCAGATTCTCCACATAAATCACAAACTAATTTTTTCATGTGTTTCTCCTTTTCATTATTTAAATATTAGCCGTGACCCTGTAGTACGCACTTTTTTACGGTTGGCTTAGTGTTGTTAAAAATTTAATAAGCAGTCTATCAAAAAGGGCACTATCACTTACTCAATACTTAAGCACCAAAAAGTATCAAGCTCGCTTATCATCAAAGAAATAGGTGTGCGTTTGACGACTTGAGTTAAAACTCTAGCTAAAATTTTTAAGTTGTTTGCATACTACTTTATGTTCAATTAAAGTAAGACTTTAATCATAACCTTGAATAATAAATATATATATTTAAAAAATCTAAAACATGATTTTTAAAAAAATATCCCAAACTAAAAAATATCGATATATATAACTCAAAGATATTATACCAAATTGTGAAAACCTTTTCAAGCGAAATTTATTAACTTAAATACTTAGAATAGAAAGTTTAATATTAAAATATTAATAAATTTATAGTAGCTATATAGCTTTTTTCTTTTTATGATTGATTAAAAAATATATTAAAATTGCAATTATTGATACAGAAAATCCACCAAAATCAATCATTGTATCGACAATTGATGGACCTCTATTAGTCGCAATTGCTTGTAATCCAAATTCTGTAAATAACGCAAATAAAAAACCCATTGAAAAATGAATAATTATTCTAAAAATAAATTTAATATTCTTTAGCATGTTATAAAACATAAAGGATGAAATACCAATTAAAACAAAATAACCAAAATGTCCAATTAGCTTTCTTATAATAACATGAAAATTTTCATCAGGTGTAATATTCGCACCCATATTATTCAATGTATTTGCGATAAATTTAGAAATATTTTCACTAAAATTAGATGAATCATTACCACTAGATAAAGAAAAATAAATATAAGTGATTAATAAACCTAAATATATAGTTGTCACAATAATAGCATAAATAATTTCACTTTTTTTCATCTAAATTACCCATAAAATTTACGAAATATTCTGGTAATTCACTATCAAATTCCATCCATTCTTTAGTAGTTGGATGAACAAATCCTATTGTTTTTGCATGTAAAAATTGTCCACCATCTTCTGTTTTTCTTCTTCCATAAACTTGATCTCCAACTAGTGGATAACCAATATAAGATAGGTGAACTCTAATTTGATGTGTTCTACCAGTTTCTAATTTACATTCAATATATGTATAATTTTTAAATCTTTTTAAAACTCTAAAATTAGTAATGGCTACCTTACCATCTTTATCAACAGCCATTTTCTTTCTATCATCTTTACTTCTTGCAATAGGAGCATTAATTCTACCACGATCTTCGTTAATCTCTCCATGTACTAAAGCATGATATATTCTTTTACATTCATGATTCTTTAATTGCTCAGTTAAAGAAAGTGATGCTTTATCATTTTTAGCAATCATTAATAATCCTGAAGTATCCTTATCTATTCTATGAACAATACCAGGTCTAACAACACCATTAATAGTTGCTAAATCATCCACCTCATAAAGTAATCCATTAACTAAAGTATGTTCAGATACTCCAGCACCTGGATGAACAACCATTCCTTTAGGCTTGTTTATAACTAAAACATCAGAATCCTGATATACAATATCCAAATCTAAATCTTCCTTTTTTAGTTCTAATTCTTTTGGTTCTTCATCTTCAACAGTTATTTCATCATCCAAAACTAGCTTATATGAAGGTTTACAAGATTCTCCATTAACCTTTATCTTATCAGAATCAATAAGCTTTAGAATATGATTTCTTGTTAAATTATTTAATTTTAATGCTAAAGCCTTATCAATTCTTAAACCAACAAGGTCACTGGTTATCTTCAATGTTGTCATCTTTTACTGTCTCTTCTTTTATAGTTTCTTCTTTTAATTTATTTTTCTTAATTTCATACTTTTTTAATTTTCTATCTTTGAAGAAAATATAATCAACAATGAATAATATAACTCCAAAGATTAAGAAAAAGTCTGCTAGATTAAATACATTGGCACTTCCACCAAATCTTTCACATAGCCAATCCCACCATGTCCAAGTGATCATATCAATTACACCTTGTTGTAAACCTATAGATGTAAAAAATCTATCAATAAGATTTCCAACACAACCAGCCAAAGCTAATGTTAATGCGAATGATCCAACCTTATTTCTCTTCCAATCATTTTTTGAAGCAAAATACATCATAACAATCATTGCTAAAAAAGAAATAATTGTTAAAAAGATTGTGTTATTACCAAAAGCACCCCAAGCTGCACCTGTATTATAAACTTTTGATATTCCTAAAAAATTAGGAATAACAACCTGAACCTGTGGCCCTAAGCTTGATTTAACAGTTAAAAACTTTGTGATTTGATCAAGCATTACAAATATAAAAAATATTAAAACTGTTGTTCCCAACTAAATCACTCCAAACGTAAACATCACTAACAAAAATCCAAATACAATAATAAATGAAATTGTAAATACTAATAAAACTAATTTACCAATTTTAATATCATCATCTTTTACTATATTTCTCATATAAAAATATGAAAAAAGTGTAATAAATAAAATTATTGAAATACCAACTAATAATGCGGCTATGCCTACATAATCAGTAAATGTTATTAAATTAAATGATATAACCAATGGTCCTGAAACAATTGCTAAGCTTAATAAGAAAGAAAGTAAAAATATAACTAATCTTTCACCTTTTTTTAACTTTTTATTATCAAAATAATCTAAATATTCCTTAAATTTCATATTAATTCTCCTTTAGATATTTCAATGCATCATAAAATGTTTCAACTTTAACAAGTTTCATTTTTGTATTTCCTAAATTATTATATGCTATTAAAGCATCATCATAATTATCTTTTGGGCAGAAAAATATATCAATTTTTGAATCATCAGCGGTTGGAATCTTTTCTTTAATACCACCGATTTCTCCGACATTACCTAAATAATTGATAGTTCCAGTTCCGCCTATTTTTAAACCCTTAGTATAATCAAATTCAGTTAATTTATTGTATATACTCAAGGTTTGTAATAAACCACCAGATGGACCTCCGGTTCTTGTATCTTTAAACGTACATTTAGGACTTATTGTATCAAAATTAACTTCATACATATTATATCCACCAAATGTATCATTTGAATCATATACTATTTCTAATTCTTGTCCATCTCTTAGAACAGTAAATATATCACCATCTGATTTTTTAGAACTAACAAGCTTTCTAAATTCAGTTTCATCTTCTCTTGTAACAAAAGTATTACTATCCTTTAGCTTTATTTTAATGATTCTATCACCAATTCTAAAATCAGAATTTGAACCATAAAAAGTAACATCACAACCAACATAGTTATAATCAATATTAATTGAACTATTATCCTTTTTAGCTTCGTTATAAGCTAAAACAATTGAATTATAGATACTTGAATAATATTGAATCTTAGCTGCTTTATATGATTCAGATTGAGTTAGATGTGATGAACCATAATTAGAATCAGTTGATATATCTAAGACTTCAACATTTTTCATCATTGATGCTAAAAAATTTTGTAAATAAGTTGTTTTTTCAAGATCATAAACAGCCGTTGTTGAAAAAGAACCTTTTTCTTCATATTCTGTTTCAACATTAACAACTGAATCAAATTTAGTTGTAAATCCTTTAGTAAGAATTTCCTTATTTGTTCTTATTGTTCCTAAACAAATTAAAGGAATATTTATTATTAAAGTAAAAATAATTATAACCCAATATTTTTTAACAAAATATTTAAAGCTATTTAACATTTAAGAAAACCTCTATTTCTTCCATCTTTTCATATGTTACACCAGCTGCGTCTAACATTTTTCTAGATGCGATAGTCGAATCTTGAGATCTATATTTATCATTCATATAAATGATATGAGAAATACCAGATTGAATAATTAATTTTGCACATTCATTACAAGGGAATAATGATACATATAAAGTCGCACCCTTTAATGAAGCACTTGAATTTAAGATAGCATTAGCTTCTGCATGAACAACATATGCATATTTAGTATCAAGTGTGCTACCTTCTCTTTTCCATGGAAATACATCATCACTACAACCCATAGGAAAACCATTATAGCCAATACCTATTATTCTTTTATCTTGATTAATAATACAAGCACCAACTTGTGTATTAGGATCTTTACTTCTTTTAGCTGATAATAAAGCTACACCCATAAAATATTCATTCCAAGAAATATGCATAATATTACCTCACTTAAATTCAAATTTCTATGATATTATATCATAGACTTTAATATCTTTCTATAAAGAAATTAAAAAACGCCCATTTCTGAGCGTTTATCAAAATAAAATGAACTAACTAACACATACTGTTATTATATGAACTAATGTACCTAAAACATTGGTTTCAAAAATCAAATTATTTCCATCAAGCACACCATTAGTAGTATAACGATATTGTTCAGGAATTTCCCTCCAACCACTACTAGTATCATACATTCTTATTACTAACAATGAAACATTTGATTCATTTTGTGTATAAGTACCAGTTGATTTATTTTCTAATTCACTACAATCACCAACTCCATTTATAATAGAGAATACCTTTGTCGCATTTCCTTCAAATGTGTCATCATCTTTAAATATATATGTTTGTGTTAATACTGCTTCTTTTAATAAAGTGTAATTTTCATAATCTTTTTCTTGAACATCAATTCCAACAAAAGTATGTCCTTTTATTGATCCAGTAAAAGTTTTCTTATTAATACTTTCAGTCTTTGTATATCCACAGACAGTACATGTAAATGTCTTGACACCATCTTCAGCGTAAGTAGGTTCAGTAGTTATTTCACCATCATTATATGTATGAGCTGCCTTACCACTTACTTCTTCTGTATGTTCACATGTCGCAGCGTGCCAATGGTTTTCATCATCTTTACTCCACTCACTTGCGAAAGTATGCTCATGGCATGATGCTAAAGAAACTAAAAATAAAAATCCAAATGCTAATAAAAATAATTTTTTCATAGTCTTCCTCCTTATTAATATTAAATTGTTTTAAATAAATCGTGTTCTTTATTTTATTTTACTATAAATAACATTTCTGTCAATAAAAAGGAAAAAAGGCTTCAAAGCCTTTATCTTGAAATCTTTTTAGAATCATTCATATTAATTGTTCTAATTATTGATTCAAATCTAGAAAATAATCTTTTAGCCTTAATTTCATCCTCATTAGTATTAAATCCACACATGAAGTGCTCTTGCATACTTAAAGGATCTAAATTTGTCGAAATAAATAATGGTTTCTTTTCTAATGCACGGTAATTTAATACAGGTCCCAAAACTTCATCTCTTAACCATGGTGTCATATTTTCACTACCTAAATCATCAAGCATTAAAACATCAACCTCTTTTAATTTATTAATTAATTGATGATAGCTTAATTCCTTCATTGAATTTTTTAATTGTAATACTAAATCAGGGAAATAAATCAATAATGATTCAACACCTATTTTAGCTAATTCGTTTTGTATACAAGCTAATGTATATGTTTTTCCAATTGAAAAATTACCAACTAAATATAATCCTTTATGGAAAACACCATTTTTAATATCAGTTAAAAAAGCATTAACTTCTTTAAAAATTTTATTTCTAGATTCTGAATCTAAATAATAATTATCAAATGATGCATTTTTAATTGATTGAGGCATATATAAGGTTTTAATTAAACTATCTACACTATTTTTATCATCAAATAATTTCTTGAATTGACATTTTTCTAAAAAGAATTTATTACCATTAAAATTAGTGTAATAGCCATTAGATACATTTTTACAGTAATCTAAACCTTTACACTTCTTACAATTCTTTTTTTCTTCAATTACCTTTAAATAATCATAAATGTTTAAATCATTTAAATAATCTTTAGCTTCTGGTAATTCTTTTAATATTAATTCTTTTTCATTATCTATCATAGAGATTCTAAACCTCCATTCGGATCAACATCAACAATCTTAGTCTTTCTTCTATTTGAAACCTTATAAGTAGTTGAATAATTAATAGCATCCTCAGTTGTCATAACATTATCAGCTAGCCATGTTATCGCAGCTTTTTTGAAATAATTAACAGATGGCATTTCACCATTATTTGCTGTTAATATTTTCATAATCATACAGTTAATTACACCAATTTCTTTAATACCCATATCTGTTAATTCAGTGTAAATATCAGCCATCTTACCTAAATAAGAAGGTGGAAAATTAGGTGCACATGCATTTAAAATATCTTTTGGTGAACCATGCTCAAGAAATTCAATAATATTCTTAGGATCAATAGATTTATCATCTTTAACTGATAAAGATGGACCACTCTCATTATATTTTAATAAATATAATGCATTTGCTTTTCTTTTCAAAATTTTATAGTCAAAATATCCTCTTTGATTTAATGATTGATTAAATAATGAAATCATTTCATATGGATTAAATTCATATGTATAAGCCAAATTTATAATTTGTGATTTGAATTCTTCTGTTTCACCACATTCTAAGAAATCATGATTTATTTCTTTAGTGAAATAATCATAATCAAAAGTTGTTTCTGAAATTTTAAAATCAAGGTTAGGATTCTTACCTAAAATATATTCAAATTTACTGAATATTTCACCATTATAAACATTTGATTTAAATACTTCATCAAATGTTTTAGTAATATTTTCATAACCTTCTTTATCAATTTTAGCGATTTTAAAATGACTATAAACATAGTCATATAATTCTTTGTTTAATTTAGAATATAAATAAAGTCCTAATGATACATCCTTAATAAAGCTTTTAGCTGTTAGTGGAGCATTTAATATATAAATATATTCATCTTCACTATAATAAGTTCTTAATAAGCCAACGGCTTCTAGCTTATATCTAGCTTCTAAGAATGTTTTAGACTTTAATGAAAAAATAGTAAATAAATCTTTATGAGTTAAAGATTCACATGCTAATTTATTTCTCTCTAATAAAGAATTAAAGTACATATAAAGAGAAAAAGCATCACTTCCAATAAGTGGTGCATAAAGTAACGATAAGGTTTGTACATCATCATTTGAAAGTGAGAAGCTAGTATAAATATTTAATTTAGAGCTAGGTTCTATTGATTTAACTTCCATGATTACTGATGTAACGAAACGCCCTTAAATGGGTACTTCTCCTCTATTTTCTTTAGGACAATATCAATAAACTTAGTGGCTTTTTTATTACTTGCTACAAGATACTCTGAATCAATATAAAAATCGATTGAAGTCTCTAAAGGATCACCTAAATTAATAATTTTAGCAACGACAGACATATGTGGTAATTCTGAACAAATTTCACCAAAATCATCATTTACAGATATAACCTTATGCTTTAAGCCTTCAACAATCTCTAAATATAAATTCTTGATTTGCTCATAAGTTGCTTTGTAATAATGAGTCTGCAATATTAAATTCTTAGCGTTCTCTGATGTCTCAACGATTCCCATTTCCCAACACTCCTTCTAATTCATTAATAATTTTAATAACTTGCTCTTTTGTTTCATCGAAAGTTCCTTTACTATCAATAACATAATTTGCAAGTGATTTTTTTAAATATAAATCCATCTGCGAATGTATTTTAGCTAATGCATAATCTTCATCTATACCTTCGCGTTCCATTAAACGCTCTACTTGTATTTTTTTAGATAAGAATACACATATAACCTTGTCACATATATTTTCTAGCTTAGCTTCATATAATAGTGGTGCTTCAACAAATACTAAACCATCAGTAGCTTCATTTATTTGTCTTTTTACCTCATCAATAATGATAGGATGTGTAACACTATCTAACACAAGCTTTGCAGCTGAATTATTGAAAATTAATTTACCAATCTTTTTTCTATCTAATTCCTGATCATCAAGTAAATAATCAGGACCGAATTTATCTAATATAACTTTATATAAAGGACCATCTTTTTTAGATAATTGAACTGCAATTTTATCACAATCAATAATCTTATATCCTAGGCTCTCTATAATACTACAAACATTACTTTTACCGCTTGCAATTCCACCAGTGACACCAATCACTCTTTTCATCGCTTATACCTCACAATTTTTACAATAATATGTACTACGTCCATTAATCTTATCCTTTAAAAGAGGACTATGACATACTGGACATATTGTTTTGGTATGAACATTTAAAAACTGTTGATATTCACCATAAACATTTAAGCTAGATGTGTAGCTTTTTATGGTTGTTCCTTTATATTCTATTGCTTTAGATAAAACTTTAACAGTATTATCAACAATATTAACTACCTCATCATATTTTATATCATGAGATAATCTATGAGGATTTATTTTTGATAAAAATAACACCTCATCAACATAAATGTTTCCAAGACCACATATTATAGATTGATCCAATAGAGTCGTTTTAATTGAAACACTCCTTAATACTATTTTATCATAAATATTTCTATAATCAATTTTTTTATTTAGAATAGGGTCAATTCCAACATCTTTTAATGGCTTAGTTTCATATATTTCATCACTATTTTTATATATCATTCTACCAAATTTTCTAACATCCTGATAATATAAGCTATATCCATTATCAAAATGAAAAACAACATGAATATGCTTATTATCAATTGAACCTTTTTCTAAATAATAATATTTACCTTCCATCCTTAGATGAGAAATAAAAGCTCCATCATCTAAATTAAATATTAAAAATTTACCTAATCTATCAATAGATTTAATTCTTTTATTTATAATATTATTCTTAAAATAGTCTATATCATCTTCTATAATATTTGGATATCTAACATCAATATCTATAATTTTAAGATTTAATATGTTATTAGATAAAACTCTTCTAACAGTTTCTACCTCTGGTAGTTCAGGCATAAAATCACCTACTTTATATAAGAAATTACACTCTCATCAAATTTATTCATATCATAAAATGCATTTTCTTTATCAATAGGATAGCCTAAACAGATAAATGTAAATACAAATTTATTTTTATCTAAATTTAATAACTCACTTGCTTTAGATAATCTTTCTTTATCAGGATATGTACCAAGCATTACAGATCCAATACCTTTTGAAACAGCATAATCCATAATATTTTGAGTTGCTAAAGCACAATCTGTAGGAACAAATTGAACACATGGTAAATCTTCATTTGTTTTACCAATAACAGCAATCATTTGATTACATTCTTTAACTTGCATTGAGCTTTTTACATATATTTCTGATAATTTATTAATAAAATCTTTATTTTCTATTATGATATATTCTCTTGATTTTTGGCGTCTAGCTGAACCTGCTGATTCTCCATGCTTAATTAAATCAATTAAATCTTCATGAGGAACCATCTTATTTAAATCAAATTTTCTTACACTTCGTCTATTTAAAATAATATCCATTATTTCACCTCATACCAATTATTTCCAAAAGAATCATCAACAACTAATGGAACTGATAATTTAACTGCATTATCCATTTCATCTCTAACTAGATTTTGAAGCTTTTCTTCTTCACCCTTAAATACTTCAAATACTAATTCATCATGAACAGTAACTAATAATTTAGATTTAAGATTTAATTCTTCCATCTTTTTATCAACATTTACCATTGCAATCTTAATAATATCAGCTGCGCTTCCTTGTATAGGTGTATTCATAGCAGTTCTTTTAGCAAATTCTCTTTGCATATAAATTTTTGATTTTATATCTGGAATATATCTAATTCTGTTTTTCATAGTTTTAACATAACCATTTTCTTCACAGAAGGCTATTGTATTATTCATATATTCTTTTATTTCAGGATATACTTCATAATATTTTTTAATAAATTCAGATGCCATAGCATTAGATATACCAATATCTTGAGCTAAACCATAAGCACTTATTCCATATACTATACCAAAATTAACTGCCTTAGCTTTTCTTCTGTCATCTTTTGTTATTTCTTCTTTATTAAAGATTTCCATAGCTGTCTTAGTATGAATATCTTCATTATTTAAGAATGCATCCTTTAGCTTTTTAACGTTAGCTAAATGAGCTAATACTCTTAATTCAATTTGTGAATAATCACTAGAATACATCATATTACCTTGATATTCAGGAACAAACATTTTTCTAATTAGATGACCTTCAGGTGTTCTAATTGGAATATTTTGTAAATTAGGTTCAATTGAAGATAATCTACCTGTTAATGTTAAGGCTTGTTGATATATAGTATGAACCTTACCATCCTCATATATCATATCTCTTAATCCCATAATATATGTTGAATATAATTTTGTTTTAGCTCTATATTCAATAATTAAATTAACAATAGGATTTTCATCTTTAATCATTTCAAGTACTTCTATATCTGTCGAATATGAATTACCTTTTTTCTTAGGATACTTAATATTTAATTCTTCAAATAATACTGTTCCTAATTGTTTAGGTGATGAAATATTAAATGGATGATTTGAATATGAATATATTTTTAATTCTAGATCAGATATATCTTTAACTATTTTTTCTTCTTGACGATTTAATTCATCAATATCAATTTTCATACCATTAAATTCCATTTTACCTAAAACTTTAGATAAAGGTATTTCAATTTCAGTTAATAATTCTAATTGATTATTTTCTTTTAATTTATTTAAAGCTTCATCCTTTAATTTGTATAAAGCATTTACTTTTTTTACAACATGTGCATATATTTTAGATTTTTCAGGTATTTGTTTTTTAGCACCTTTTCCGTAGACTGCCTCATCATAATAACAATCATCATATCCATAAAATTCACATACACCTTTAAATTCATCCTTTACAGCACTTGGATTTAATATGTATGTTGCAAGCAATAAATCAAAATCAATACCATTTAATTCAAAACCAAATCTTTTTAATAAAACAAAGGCTCTTTTATAATCATATATTATTTTATGATTATTTTTATTAGCTAAATATTCATTTAAATCTAAACTCATATATAAAGAATCAGATTCTATAATAAATGTTCCTAATTCATTTTTAATACCTATAGCTAAAAGTGGAGATTTATGATAATTATAATCAAATGTTTCAAATATAAATGATGAATTATCAATTAATATTTCAGATAATCTTTTTGGATTATTAACTATTTCATATTTATCTGTAGTTGTATCTATTTCATTATTTAAATTAATATTTTTTAATAATGATTTAAATTCTAATTCATTATAAAATTCATACATTTTATTAATATCTGGTTCTTTTTTAACTAAATCAGATACATTTAAATTAATATCAAAATCACGAAGGATAGTTGCCATCTTTTTGCATAATAAAGCAACCTCATAATCCTTTTCTACTTTTTCTTTTAAAGCACCCTTTAATTCATCCTTGTGCTCAATAATACCTTCAAGTGTTTTATAATCAAGTAAAAGCTTAATACCAGTTTTTTCACCAACACCTTGGATACCTGGTAGATTATCACTTTTATCACCCATTAAAGCCTTTAAATCAACAAATTGATTATATTCAATTTGATAATGTTCTTTAAATGTTTCTGGTGTATAATCCTCAAGCTCAGTCATACCTTTTTTAGTCAAATGAACTGTAGAATTTTCATTTACTAATTGTAATAAATCCTTATCTGATGAATAAATATCAACATGATATCCTTCTTTTATGGCTTTAGTTGCCATAGTACCAATAATATCATCAGCTTCATATAATGATTGTTCATATCTTTTAATTCTCATAATATCTAAGAATTCTTTAATATATGGTATTTGCATTCGAAATTCATCAGGCATAGGAGCTCTTCCTGCCTTATAATCCTTCATAAGATCATGTCTAATAGTTTGTTTCCCAGCATCAAATGCGACAAGTATTGCATCATATGGAGTTGAAATCAAATGATTTATCATTCTAACAAATGCGTATATCGCATTAGTATATAAGCCTTTAGAATTTTGAGTCATATTAGAATTTGCACTCATTCCATAATAAGCTCTATACATTAATGAATTACCATCAACTAATATTAATCTTTTCACAAATACCACATCCTTAAAATATTATAAATATTTTACCACATATAAAGAAAAAAATGCAAAATTAATTGCATTTTTTAGATAAATCTTAAGATAAATATAACAGTTGATATAATAAGACTTAAAATTGATACTAATAAATAAGTATAAGCGCTTTTTTTAAGAATTTTTCTAAGCATCATAAATAGTAATAAGCCTATAAAAGGAGAAAGGAAAGATAATAATAACATTATTGGACTTACATGATCTTCAATTTTAATGTTATTATTGTCATTATCATAATTAAAATTGTAATAATTATAAGCATTTTGATAACCACTATTATAATTATTATAATTATAATAATTTTGGTAAGGATTAAGGATTCCTTTTATACAATCATTAGTTTTATTAATATCAAATGTTAAATAATCATAAGCATTTTTAATTTTGGAAAACATTTCACCATTTTTATATTCTTCATTTGAAGTTGTATCTGGATGATATAATTTAGCTTGTTTTAAATAAAGCTTCTTTAATTCAGCTTCAGTTGTTTCGTGAATGTCTTCCATACCAAGAAGCTTTAAATATTCATATGTTTTTTCTTCTTCATATGTCATAATCATCACCCACCTTTATAATACAACTTAAATATCGCAGAATTATGTGAAATATATATTTATTTAATTTTAACATAAAAAAGAAAAAGTGTGAATCAATCACACTTTATTCTAAATATTACTTTCTTGGATTTCTAATATTTGCTTGAGCTGCGGCTAGTCTCGCAACAGGAACTCTAAATGGAGAACATGAAACATAATCTAAGCCTGCATTATGATAAAAATCAATACTCTTTGGCTCACCACCAGTTTCACCACAAACACCTATATGTAAATCAGGTCTTGTACTTCTACCATCATTAACACTCATCTTAACTAATTTACCAACACCATTATAATCTAATGTTTTAAATGGGTCTTCTTCTAAAATCTTAGTTTCATAATATGAAGGTAAGAATTTAGCTGCATCATCACGAGAGAAACCAAATGTCATTTGTGTTAAATCGTTTGTACCAAATGAGAAGAATTCTGCTTCTTTTGCAATTTCATCAGATAATAAAGCAGCTCTTGGTATTTCAATCATAGTACCAACATGATACTTCATATTGATACCTGCTTCTTTAATTAATTTATCTGCAGTTTTACAAATAATATCCTTAACATATTTTAATTCTTTAACTTCTAAAACAAGTGGTACCATGATTTCAGGTTCAATGTTCTTCTTAGTTTTCTTCATTACATTAATAGCTGCCTTAATGATAGCAGTTGTTTGCATTTCACAAATTTCTGGATAAGTTACAGCTAATCTACAACCTCTATGACCCATCATAGGGTTAGATTCATGTAATTCAGCAATTCTATTTTTAACTTCTTCAACACTCTTATTTAAAGCTTTTGCAAGCTCAACAATTAAAGATTCTTCTTGAGGTAAAAATTCATGTAGAGGTGGATCTAATAAACGAACATTAACATTCATACCATCCATGATTTCATATAAGCCTTCAAAATCCTTTTGTTGCATTGGTTCAAGCTCAGCTAATGCTTTAACTCTATCTTCTTTTGTATCAGCTAAAATCATCTTTCTCATAGAGAAAATTCTATCTTTATCAAAGAACATATGTTCAGTTCTACATAAGCCGATACCTTCAGCACCAAATAATACTGCTTGCTTAGCATCTCTTGGATTATCTGCGTTAGTTCTAACCTTTAGATATCTAAATTCATCAATCCATTTCATCATTCTACCGAAATATCCTGATGTTAAATCTGGTTGATCTTGCTTGATTTCACCTAAATATACGTTACCTGTAGATCCATCAATAGAGAATGTATCCTTATCAGTATAAACCTTACCATTGATAGTCACAGTTCTATTCTTTTCAGAAATAACAGCTTCACCACAGCCACATACACAGCACTTACCCATACCACGAGCAACTACAGCTGCGTGTGATGTCATACCACCACGCATTGTTAAAATAGCTTGAGAAGCTACCATACCAACGATATCTTCTGGAGATGTTTCTTCTCTAACTAAAACAACCTTTTCGCCTTTTTTCTTTCTTTCTTCAGCTTCAGCAGCGCTGAATGCTAATTTACCAGTACCTGAACCAGGACCAGCAGCTAAGCCCTTAGCAATTGGCTCATGCTTAGCTAAATCATCTTTATTAAAATTAGGTAATAATAATTTATCAAATGAATATGGATCAATTCTTAATACAGCTTCTTTTGGATCAATTAATCCTTCATCAACTAAATCACAAGCAATCTTAATTGAAGCCTGTGGAGTTCTTTTACCATTTCTTGTTTGTAAGAAATATAATTTACCTTCTTCAACAGTAAATTCCATATCTTGCATATCTTTATAATGCTTTTCCATTAATTCAATAGTTTTAATGAATTCATCATAAACTTTAGGCATTCTCTTTTGTAATTCTTTAATATTTAAAGGTGTTCTTATACCTGCAACAACATCTTCACCTTGTGCATTTGGTAAATATTCTGCAGATACTTCCTTTTCACCTGTACCTGGATTTCTAGAGAAGGCAACACCAGTACCAGATGTTTCACCCTTATTACCAAAAGCCATAGATTGAACATTTACTGCAGTACCCCATGAATATGGAATATTATTCATCATTCTATAAACATTCGCTCTAGGATTATCCCAGCTTCTAAATACAGCCTCAACAGCTGTGATTAATTGCTTATATGGATCATTAGGGAATTCTTCGTTAAAAGTCTTTTTATAATATGCTTTATATTCTTTAACTAATTCCTTTAATTCGTCAGCCTTAACTTCAGTATCAAGCTTATATCCTTTAGATTTCTTTAAATCATCTAACATTTTATCCATATCATCTCTTGGATGACCTTTTGCGATATTAGTAAACATTAAAATAAATCTACGATAGCTATCATATGCGAATCTTTCATTATTAGTTTCTTTAGCTAAAACCTCTACAGTTTCATCATTTAAACCTAAATTTAAAATTGTATCCATCATACCAGGCATTGATACTCTAGCACCACTTCTTACAGATACTAATAATGGATTTTTATTTCCACCAAATGTTTTACCAGTTTTCTTTTCGATTTCTTTAATTCCTAAAAATACATCCTTAACTAAAGATTCAGGTAATTTTTTACCTTCATTATAATATAAAGTACAAGCTTCAGTTGTGATAGTAAAGCCTTGAGGAATTGATACACCAATGTGTGTCATTTCAGCTAAACCAGCACCTTTACCACCTAATAATTCTTTCCCTAGACCATAGGCCTCTTCAAAATGATAAATATATTTTTTTGCCATAATAAAATTTGTATTATAAAAAATATAATACTACTCCTTCCTAAAACTAACTATTAATTTAAAATAGTATTTTATTATAAAATATTATACTATCACAATAGTATAAATTCAATTATTCCTAATCTTTATTCCAAATTTTGTTATATAAATCTTCACCAAAGCTTGTTGTTAAAGGCATTGCCTCTATAAGCTTAAAGCTTCTTGAACCATCATCTAGTCTTTCAGCTCTTAAGAAATATGAATCACTATATTTGTCTTTTAATAACATAGCTAAATCATACATATGAGTAACTAGAATAATTCTAATATTTGAATCAATAAAACCTGAAATAATTTCGTATCCAATTTTACTACCTTCAGCCTCATCTGTAGATTGGAATGATTCATTTAGCATAAATAAAGAATTTGGTTTTAATTTATCCATCAACAAATTGAATCTTCTTAATTCATCATCAAACTTACCAGATTCAAGCTTTGTGTCTTCTTCTTTATCAAAATGAGTAAATAAACCACTAATAACTGGTAATTTAATCATTTTAGCAGGACAAAATAATCCAGATTGAAAAAAGATGTAAGCTTGACCTAAGCTTCTTAAAAAAGTAGTCTTACCACCTTGGTTCGCACCAGTAATAATCCAAACATTAGATTTTGTTTCATGAGAATTTGGTGTAACACTCATATTCTTTTTTAAAGCTAATGCCATATCATATAAGCCATCATATTGATAATTATCACTTATTTCTGGAATACAAGTATCAATATTTAAGCTATTTAATTTTTCTTCAATATTCATACTAGCAATATAGAATCCTAATTCATCATATAAATCCTTTAAAAAATAAATGATGTGATGTGTAGCTTGACCAAGTTTAATACATACATCCTTTAATGCATTATCATTTTTAGCATTAATTTCATTAATTAAGGATTCTGATAAATAATTAAAATCAATCTTTACAGCCTTTTTCCATTTTTTCTTAAATTCTTTATCTCCATAAGTACTTCTATTTAAAGTTAGATTTGAAATACTCATGTTATCCTCTAATCCAGTTGAAGTCATAATTCCAACCTTATAATCAAAATCTAGAGTAATCTTTTTTAATTTATCTAGGTTATTAGGATCTAAATCCTTAACATTTTCTTCTTGGAATAATTTTAATCCTAGAGATTCACATTTCCAGTCCATAATATTAGCTCTTATCGCATATAATTTAGGATATAAATATTCAATAATTGAAGTTGATGTTTCAACTATACTATATGGACTTTTTGTAATAATTTCATATTGGAATTTTGATTTAAATTCAGTTATAGTTTCTTGTAAATATTCATACAGCATTTTAATTAAAAATTTATTTTTAACTAAATCCTTATAAATGTTTTGTCTATATAAAATATCTTCTTCATTTGTACAAAAATTTAATAAAATTTTTGGAAATATATCTTTGATATGGAAATCACCAAATCCAGCAATCTTAAAGATTTCTTGTAATTCTAAATCACTAATTAAATTCTTTTTAACATCATCAAGCTCAGAGATTTGATATGTACCATTTTTAGTTAATAAATTTACTCTCATTTCAATCTCTCCTTAATCTCTTGATATGTTAATCCATATTTATTTTGAATTGATGATGGATATGCACTATCAAAATTATCAGTTCTAGTTATTTTAAATGTTCTAATAGCACTATTTTCTTTATTAACATTACTACACATTAAAATAACATCTTTACGATTCTTTAAATCAGTTAAGAATGTAACAAACACGCACATAGAACCTAAATTATTGATTTCATCCATTATTAGATTTGCAATCTTTAAACCATCAAGCTTAGTTGTAGATGCGAAAATTTCATTAAATAATATTAAAGAATTTTTAGATGCTTCAGATAAAATCTTTTTAACACTTTCTAATTCTATTTTTAATTTACCATCTAAATTATCTAAATTCTCTTCTGTCTTAAAGAATGTATAAATATTATCAACTATATGAATTTTATTCTTTAGACCTGGAATTAATAAACCAAGCGATGCTAGATAATGTAATTGACCTATTTGACGAGTAAATGTTGTTTTACCACCTTGGTTAGGTCCTGTAATAATAATCATTCTTTCATCATTTGTTATTTGATATGAATTTGTGACAATCTTATTATGTTCTTTAAACAATTTATAATATAAAGCTAAATCAAATGAATCATTGCTTTCTTCATTAAAATCTTTAGACAATTCTGGAATAGAAAAATAAATATCATCAGATTTTAAGAAATTCATATAAGAAATATAAATAAAATAAAATCTTATATCTAAAACTATTTTCTTTAATGATTCATCATAAAAATCTTTTATTTCATCAAAGAATTCTTTTATTAATTTAAATTCTTTTGGAAATAAAATAACTAAAGCTTTATATATTTCATCATCAACCGAATCAGTATGAACATAATTTTCAGTTGTAGGTATTTTTAAATCCTTATTATATGTAAATATTTCAGATGTTTCATTTACAAATGAAGCATATTCTTTATCACCTTCATAAGGTGTAACATAAATATTTGAATTTTGAATTAAATAAGAAAATTTAATCTTTTTGAATGTAGCTTTAATATCATTATTAAATGTAGATAATTTAACAAAATTATCACCTTTTATAAAATCATTTAAATAATTTTTAAAATTATTAATAGCTTCAGAATTAAATTCAATACTATTTAAAAATTCATTTAATTTATTTATTGTATTAATATATTCACCTAATATTTTAATCTTTTTATGCCTATTAACCCAAGTAAGGCTTGATTTTTTATTAGCTTCAAATGCTTTATAAATTGAATATAATCTACCAAAATAATTTCTAAATTCAGAATAATAATCTTTATTAATTAAATCTTTAAAAACATCCTGACGATATTTAATATCATCTTCAGATTTCAAAGGAGTATAAAAATAATCCTTCAAATAGAAATCTTCTTCTTTTTGATAAATTGAATCTCTTATTTGATCAAGCTTTAAATTATTAAAGAATTCAGGTTCTTTAGTTTTTATTTCATATTCATTTTTAAATAAAAAACTAAATTCCATTTGAATCACCTTCCTCATTTGGTGTTTTAACCATAAAATAAATTATAAATGGTATACTAAATAAACCTGCAAAAACATCACTGATTGGTTGAGCAATTTCAATACCAGTAAAACCTATAGTACTTTCAAGCATTAAAATTAGTGGAATAAAAATAATACCTGATCTAAGCATTGCAAGAACACTTGCAATTTCACTTTTTCTAATACTTTGATATAGCATATTTGATGCTAAAACAAGTGGAATAAATAATATACCTATAAGCATAAATCTTAAAGCATTCTCACCCATGTTTATTACAGATTCA
Organism: uncultured Caryophanales bacterium; assembly: GCA_946407635.1. GTDB lineage: Bacteria > Bacillota_I > Bacilli_A > Acholeplasmatales > Anaeroplasmataceae > Anaeroplasma. The sequence continues at coordinate 3,881 of CAMJOZ010000017.1, read as the reverse complement.
TTTTGATTAAATAAATATATTAATTGTCTTGGAATAAACATACCAATCAAAGATACTATACTAATAACTATTGTTGAAAATATAATAGTAAATAAAAATCCTTTTTTAACTCTTTTATATTTTTTGGCCTGATAATTAAAAGCACATACTGGTTGAAAGCCTTGACCTATTCCAATACCGATACATAAAATAAAATTAGAATATCTATTTACTATACCCATAGCGGCTGTCGCGCTATCTGTATAATTAATACATAAATTATTTAATACTCCTGTAGATATCGCTGTGATTCCTTGTCTTATAAATGATGGGAATCCAGCTCTTATTATTTGAAAATATGTTTTAAAATTTTTAGATATATATTTTGGATGTAGCTTTGTTTGACAAAATATTATATATAAAGTAACCAAAATAATAAAGCTTATTATTTGGGATATAGCAGTTGATAACCCAGCACCTCTAATACCCATATCTAATAAAACTACAAATATATAATCACCTAATATATTTAATAATCCACCAGATACTAATCCAAACATAGCATAAAAAGCTTTTCCTTCAAATCTTAAATTGTTATTTAAAATAAAAGCTCCTACCATGAATGGTGATGATATTAATACCCACATACCATATTCTTTAGCATCTGGTAATGCAGTATCACTAGCACCTAATAATCTCATAAATGGAGTTAAAAATATCATTCCAAATATTAATAATATAATCGCTAATAATATTCCTAAATAAAAAGATGATGTAACATATTTAGAAGCTGTTTTTTCATCCTTATCTGCTAAATATTTAGAAACATATGTTCCCGCTCCAATACCTAATGTGAAGGCAACTGCTTGTATTATTGACTGTAATGTAAATAATACTGAGGTTGCAGCCTGAGCTTCAATTGATATTAAACCAACAAAATATGTATCAGCTAAATTATAAATATTTGTCACAAGCATTGATATTGTTGTAGGTAAACCTAATAATAAAATAAGCTTAGAAACATTAGTTTCAGTCATTCTTTTATAATTAGCCTCACTCCTATCCATAATATCACCTCAACGCTCTTTATTTATTATAAAATAAATAAATTAAAAATAATAGATAAAAAAAAGAGAAAAATAACCAAATAAATGTTTTTTTCTCCTATTTTTTATTAAACATTAAATTTAAATAATAAAATATCCCCATCAACTACTTTGTAATCCTTACCTTCTTGTCTTACAAGACCAGCTTCTCTAGCCTTAAGATAAGAACCACATTTAATTAAATCATCATATGATACAGTTTCAGCTCTGATAAATCCACGCTCAAAATCAGTATGAATAATACCTGCACATTCAGGTGCAAGCATACCTTTTTTGAATGTCCATGCTCTACATTCATCAGGACCAGTTGTGAAATATGTAGCATATCCTAATAAATCATATGTTTCTCTAATTAATTTATTTAAACCAGGCTCTTTAACACCATAATCAGCTAAAAACATTTCTTTTTCTTCATCATCTAATTCAGTTAATTCAGCTTCTATTTCAGCTGATATAGCTATACATTTTGAATTATTCTTTTTAGCATAGGCAAGAAGCTTTTGATAATTCTCATCACCTGATTGGTCAGCAATATAATCCTCGCTAACATTAGCGATATACATAAAAGGCTTGTTTGTTAATAATTGATAATTTTGAACAAATTTTTCTTCTTCCTTAGAAAAAGACATACCTCTTATAGGCTTTTCATTTAATAATGCTTCTTCTAATCTTTTTAATAATGCATACTCAAGTGGAGCATCATCAATCTTTGATTGAGCTTTCTTTTCAATCTTAGGAATTCTTTTTTGTACTGTATCTAAATCAGCTAAAATTAATTCTAAATTTATTATTTCAGCATCTCTTACAGGATCTACTTGTCCTTCTACATGGGTTACATTAGAATCAACAAAACATCTTACAACCTCTAGAATTGCATCACAATTTCTAATATTTCCTAAAAATTGATTTCCTAAGCCTTCTCCCTTAGAAGCACCCTTTACTAAACCTGCGATATCTGTAAATTCACATACTGCAGGTGTTGTTTTTTTAGGATTATACATACTAGATAAAACATATAATCTTTCATCTGGTACATTAACCATACCAACATTTGGTTCAATTGTCGCGAATGGATAATTCGCAGCTAGCGCACCAGCTTTTGTTATTGCATTAAATAAAGTTGATTTACCAACATTAGGTAATCCAACTATTCCCGCTGTTAAAGCCATTTCAAAATACTCCCCTTATTAATTACTTTATAAACAAATCTTTATAAGCTTGTATAGATTGTTTTATAACATTTTTTGCCTCTTCATGTCCACATATTTCAGTTACATAAGTTGGCTTATTTTCAAGTTGCTTATAAACTGTAAAGAAATGTTTAATTTCTTCAAATTTATGTTCAGGCAAATCCTTAATATCACCATAACAATTCATAGATGGATCATTGATACATACAGCAATAATTTTTTCATCAATAGATTCATCATCAATCATTTTTACAACACCAATAGCTTTAGCTCTTACTAAAACAAGCGGATCAAATGATTCATCACATAAAACTAATACATCAAGCGGATCTTTATCTTGTGAATAAGTTCTAGGTATAAAACCATAATTAGCTGGATAATGTGTTGATGTATATAATATTCTATCAAGAATAATTAAACCTGTTTCCTTATCAAGCTCATATTTTTTCTTACTACCTTTTGGTATTTCAATACAGGCAACAAATTCATCTGGTGTGATTCTATCATCATCAATATCATGCCAAATATTCATAGCTCTTTCCTCCTCATTTAAATGAGGAATGGAAAATCCATTCCTCAAATAATTACTTAATTAAATTAACGATAGCTAATACTTCATCAGTTAATAATTTTAACTTCTTATCAGCATCATCTTGTGTTTTACCCTTAACACCATAATATACCTTTAATTTAGGTTCTGTACCACTTGGACGTAATACAAACCACATATTATCATCAAGATAATATTTGATAACATTTGATGAAGGTAAATTAATCTTTGTTTTAGCATCTGTTACAAAATCAGTTTTAATACCTAATTTAACATCATCCTTAGCTAAAATCTTGAAATCCTTTAATGCGATATCAGTTGTTCTAAAGAATTCCATTATTCTCTTAATCTTAGCTTGTCCTTCAAGTCCAGATAAGCCAATATTAGTAATTCCTTCTTTATAATAACCATATTCCTTATAAATACCGTTTAAAGCATCAACTAAATCCATGCCCTTCTCACGGTAATAAGCTGCAGTTTCACATAGCATTAATATAGCTTGAATTGAATCCTTATCTCTAACACAATCAGATACTAAGCATCCATAAGATTCCTCAAAACCAAATACATATGTACCACGCTTAGTTTGTTCCATCTCACGAGCTTTTTCACCAATGAATTTGAATCCTGTTAAAGTGATTTCAGTTTTTAAACCATATTTTTCAGCTATAGCGATTGGTAATGTAGATGATACATTAGTTGTAAACATATAACCATCTTTTGGTAAAGTACCTAATTCTTTTCTTGTTTTACAAATATAATCAAATACTAAAGATGCAGTTTGGTTACCAGTAAATAATACATATTCACCATTATGTTCTACTGCTATACCTAGACGGTCAGCATCTGGGTCAGTTGCTAAAACAATCTTAGCTCCAATTTCTTTAGCATATTCAATTGCTTCATCATAAGCTTCTTTATTTTCAGGGTTAGATGTTTTAACACCAGAAAAATCTGGGTCATTAGTCATTTGGCAAGCAAGTGGCTTAACATCATATCCCACAGATTGTAATACTTGTGGTGCGAATACTTGTCCTGTACCATGAAGTGGTGTAT
>CAMJOZ010000016.1 GCA_946407635.1 uncultured Caryophanales bacterium | reverse complement strand
TGTAGGATATGTACCTATTACAACAGTTGCCCAACGTGCAGGTCATACAACAATTAAAACAACAGAAGAATATTATATCCATAGAGTAAGTGAAGCAGATATGCTTGCATCTGAAAAGCTTAATTCAGTATTTGAAAAAGCCTATAGCAATCAGAAACAAACAGAAGACGAAAAGGAAATACAGGAATATAAAGAAGCTTTAGAAAAGATGAAACAACTTGGATTTAAAACATTGCAAGAGTATTTTGAATACTTAAATTATATGAAATCAAAAGGTTATACATATGAGATATAAACGAAAAAAATCATCCAATAGAAAGGATGATTTTTGTTTTCTAAATGGCATCGAGTACAGGAATCGAACCTGTAATTAGGCCTTAGGAGGGCCTTGTTATATCCGTTTAACTAACCCGACATGTCGTAAAAATTATATAAAATTTTTGAGGAAATAGCCACTGGTTCAAGTAAGATTGGGAATATAAATTTAGACCTCAGCTCTGTTCACTTGGTGGCTAAAATGGTGGCTCGAGCAAAAATCGATGCCCGAGTTCACTTGAGATTTGCCTTAAAATATATCATTTACCTAGATAATTAATATTTGGGTGTCTTGCTATAGTCGTTCTCTTAGGAAACCGTTGCTCTATCCTGCTGAGCTACGAGAAGATGTTATATTTGAGGTTGATAGATGTATATATCTTACCCCCTCAAATAGTAATTTTTGATTCAATTGTTGCCGTTTTTGTTGCTATTTTGATATAAAACTCTAGAAAATGGCTTTGTTAAGCCACTTAAATTGGCTAGTCCGCGCACTTAGGAGATAAGTCCTCTATACGAATAGTTCAATTGTTTGTACAAAAATAAGCTTATTTATGAAATTTGGCGAATTTGAAATAATAATACTTGCGAATTTTGGCGAAATCGAACTAAAAATACTTGTTAATTTTGGTGAATTTCAAAAAAGATTCTTGATTTTTTGGCTTAACCAAGCTAAAATAACAAGTGTAAGGGTGTGATTGATATGTTTGAGAGAAAAATATATAAAAAACTGGTTGAATGGAAGGAATTTAGTAAAGGTAAGACTGCCCTTTTAATTGAAGGTGCAAGAAGAGTTGGAAAGACTACAATTGCAACATATTTTGGTGAGAAAAATTTTCCAGAAACAGTTATTTTTGATTTTTCAAAGGAGAATAAAGACACAATCAATATGTTTGAATCAATTCCTTCTAAAGACAAAATGGATAATTTTTTTGCTAATCTATTTATGTCAATCGATAAAAAAACTGCAACACCTGGGTCATTAATCATTTTCGATGAAGTGCAATTTTGTCCTAAAGCAAGGCAAGCTATAAAACATTTGGTTGCTGATGGTAGATATTATTATATTGAAACAGGATCATTAATTTCAATTAAAGAAAATGTGACTGATATTTTAATTCCTTCTGAGGAAGAGTCTATAGAGATGCTTCCGATGGATTTTGAAGAGTTTTTAACTGCTATTGATGAAGACTATGGTCTTGATTATATAAAAGGTTTATTCGAGTCTTTTAATATAGAAAATGAAAAAAAATTTCATCATAAATTTATGAATCAATTTAAGTTATACTTGGCTGTCGGTGGTATGCCTCAAGCTGTTGCTGAATACCAAAAAACAAAAGATTTGTTTGCTGTTCATAAGGTAAAGATGAGTATATTAAAATTGTATAAAAATGATTTAGTCAAAATCGATGAAAAATATGGAACTTTATGCGAACGTATGTGGGATTTAATACCTTCTATGCTCTCTAAACCTAAAACCAAATTTGTTGTTAGTAATATGAAGATAAAAAAAGATTCCGTATTATTACAACGTACTATAGAAAAAATAAAAGAATCAAAAATGGTAAATTATATACCACTTTGTTATCAACCTAAATTAGGTATGAAATTGACTGAAAGCGGTAATGATTTCAAGTTGTTCTTTAATGATACTGGGTTATTTACAGCGTTGATTTTCGAAGAAGAAAAAAATATGAAAGAATCTATATATAAGAAACTTGTTTTTTCTAAATTAGACGCAAATTTTGGAATGCTTTATGAAAATGTTATTGCGCAAATATTAGTAGCTAGTGGATTTAAACCATATTTCTATGAATGGAATGAAATAGTAGATAAAAAGAAGAAATATTTTGAAATAGATTTTTTGGTAACAAGAAATATGAATCCACTTCCTATTGAAGTTAAGAAATCTAAGAATTTTGAAACAAGTTCATTAGATAGGTTTATTGATAAATACAAGGCAAATGAAAGTATAATTTTATCTCCTAAAAGTATGAAAAAAGAAGACAAGAAAGTATTCTTGCCGCTTTACATGGCATATCTACTACAATAGTTGTATATAAAAAATCAGTCTCAAATTGAGGCTGATTTTGCTTTCAAACTGGCAGTCCCAACCGGATTCGAACCGATCATTCCAACTTAGGAGGTTGGGGTTATATCCTGATTAACTATGGGACCAAGTATTAAATTATATGTGGATATAGCATATACCCTCAAGGATAAATTTGCAACATAAATGTTGCGTTTTTTTGTTGCGTTTTTAAGGCAGAAGAAGCTATAAGTATTGTAGTTAAGCCAATAATTATGGATATAACACTACCTTAGGAGGGGTCTGTTATATCCATTTAACTATCAGGGCATATATTAAACGTAAAATATTATATAATTAAATATATTTTAAATCAAGTTAAATACATTGTAAAAGCTGGGATAAAACCCAGCTTATTTTAACAATATATTGAATCGCCTTTTAATGATTTTTTATATAATTCTTTATTTATATACATCTTTTTATCGGCATCCATTATTAATTTTTCATAACCTATTTCTTTTACATTATTACAATATGAATATCCTATTGCTATACTAACATTATATTGTTTTTGTTTTTCATCAAATTCTTGAATTAACTTTTCTATTTCATCTTCATTAATGTTATCTACTATAGCGACAAATTCATCTCCACCAATTCGGTAACAATTTTTACCTTCTTGATTTAAGAAACATTCTTTTATACAAGAAGAAGCATTTTTAATTAATTCATCACCTTTAGCATGACCATATGTATCATTTGTATATTTTAAATTATTTATATCAAGTAAAAATACACATGCTGATTTATCACTAATTATTTCTTTTCTTAAGAATTCATTATAACAATGCCTGTTTGGCAATTCAGTTAATGAATCAATTTCGGCGACTTCTCGTAATTTATCTTCGAAATCTTTATGTCTATCTAAAAGATTATTATATGCTTTTGCTAAGAAGTTAGCTTCATAAAGTCCATGCCATGAATCTAATCTTTCGTTATTATTAATTTGTTTAGCATATTTAGTAATAGGGAAAACAAGTTTTTTAAGTAATAAGAAGAATAATATTATATTAGATAGAAGGATTAATGATATTGAGCCCCATAAAAATCCTCTCATTAATTTTATGGTTAATCTTGTATCTTTTGTGACTGACTCAGTTTTTTTGCTTATAATTTCTTGAACTGGTCCTACATTTTTTGACATTTCAGCTTTGGCAGCTAAATAATCACGACTCATTAATAAATTATAAGCATAGTCTTTTTTTTCTGTATCAGTCATTAAATTTTCTTCTGAAGTTAATTCATATAATGGAAGAATACTTAATTTTTCTTGAGGTATATTTACACTAGACATACTAGATATAATATAGATAGCTCTGACTTGCATACTTACCATTTTCTTTGCATCCTCAGCACCAATCATTAATCTATTAATAATATCTTCTTCAAGATTATAAGATTTTAAATTATTAATTATATTATCAGGCCTTTTATCATCATTACCGAATTCTTGAATATATGTATTAAACGGATCAAGATTTGTTGATGGCACTCCATTAATTATAATAACAGGAGCATATACAAAAGCAGTAGAGGTTTCTGACATCTTACTTGATGCGGATTGTAGAAAAGAAATTTCTTTATTACAATTTGCAGAATTCTCCATTTGCTGATCCATTTCAGCTGTACTTCTATTTAATAAAACAGTTGAAACTATTATTAATGCATATAAAATCGAAATCCAGATGATTGTTGGTATGAAAACATAAACAGATCTAAGGCCTTTGACCTTATCTTTGTTTTTCATAGCATATCACCACTCTTTTATTTATTATATCATATTTATAAAAAAAATCTAGTTTATATATATTTGAGTTATATATAAAAAAGAAAAATGCCTACTTAGGCATTATATTCTTTGTATAGTTTTTCAAATGCTGGCAATGAATCAATAATAGTTTTTGATGATACACAATATGCTAATCTTACATATCCCTTAACACCAAATCCATCACTTGGAACAATTACAATATTATATTTTTTAGCTTTTTCCATAAAATTGTTTGCATCAGGTTCAAGTGATTTAACAAATAAATAGAAAGCACCTTGAGGATATACACAATCATATCCTATTTTCTTTAATCCATTATATAATAAATCTCTATTTTTCTTATATTCATTCATATCAGATGTTATTGATGCACATCTTTCAATAACCTTTTGATATAAAGAAGGAGCACATACATATCCTAAAGCTCTACCAGCACCTAAGCATGCTGCGTATAAATCTTTTGCATCATCTACTTGATCAGGAACTAGAATATAACCAATTCTATCTCCAGGTAAAGATAAGCATTTAGAATAAGAATAACAAATAACTGTATTATGATAAATAGAAGGAATATGAGGAACTAAAAGTCCATCATATACTATTTCTCTATATGGTTCATCACATACTAAATAAATTGGATGGTTAAATTCTTTTTCTTTTTTAGAAAGAAGTTCTGCAAATTTTACTAATTCATCTTTACTATAAACAACACCAGAAGGATTATTAGGTGAATTAACTATAATAGCTTTAGTATTTTTGTTAATCATTTTCTCTAATTCATTAAAATTGATACCAAAAGTTTCATTTGCAGGAACAATACCAAATTTAGCTCCAGCAGATTCAACAAATACTTTATATTCAGTAAAATATGGAGCCATAGCTAATATTTCATCTTTTTCTGATTCAGTTATAGCTTTTAATGTTATACATAAAGATGCTGCTGCGCCACAAGTCATATATATATTTGAAAACAAATAATTTGTATTAAATCTATTATTTAAATCTTTAGCAATTTCTTTTCTAACTTCAATATCACCAGGTGCGCTTGTATAACCATGGTTATAAGAAGAAGATTTAGTGTTTAATAATTCAATAATTGTTTCATCAACTTTTTTGTGAGGTGGAACAGAAGGATTACCTAATGTAAAATCATATACATTTTCTGCACCATATTTTTCTTTTTGTATTTTTGAAAATTCAAATAATTCTCTAATAATAGATCTATTATTTCCTAATTCTAACATTTTCTTATTCATAATCATTTCTCCTTAAATTCATAAATTTGAAAAAATCATTTAGATAATCATTTTTTTCAACATCGGTTAATATTTTAACAAAACTATCTCTATTTGTTAAATCATATTTTTCATTATATTCAAAAAATCTGCATGTTTTATCTCTTTCTGTTCCATCCCATTTGTTAAAACCTAATGGATTAATCTTAACTTTATATTCACAATCAATGAAACAAGAGTTACCATAATCTCTCCATGGTCTAGCTAAATATGTTTCTGTTGATTCATCATTAGATGTTAAAGTACATTTATAAAATAAATATCCATATTTATCATCTATATCATGACTTGGGGCAGCTATATATCCATTATTTTCAAATGGATTAGTAGTCCTTTTAATTGACATTATTTCACAATTATAAAATAATACCTGTGCTCCACCAAATATGAAATCCACATCACCTATTATTTTAGTATTGGTATATATTTGTTTAGATTTAGGACTATTAATTTGATGATCATTTAAGAATCCTTTATATCTTTCTTTTAAATTTTTAGGTAACGGTCCTGTGAATAATGTATCTTGGCAACTTTTAATTATAGAATTATTACATTTAAAATTATCTCCATCTACATATAAAGCAATTGCTTGTCCATATTTAGATGAAGGAGTAGAAGAATTCTCTATTGTAATATTGTCCATATTTACATTATTTCCGCCAATTAATACTGTATATGTTCTAAATGTATTACATTCATTATTATCTTCCATGATTTTATGATAATAATCATTATTAGTGATAATTGTTGTTTCTTTATTTTCACCTATTATATTTATATTATTAATATATATATATAATTTTTCATTATATATACCTTGCTTTAAAAATAATGTATCTCCATCTTTTAGTTTTTTTAACGTTTCATTTATAGATGTGTTTGAATCAATTTCATATCTCATTATAATCACCGACACTGATTATATCATATTAATATAAAAATATTATAGAGGATATATAATTTTATGCCATAAAAAGCATTAAATTTGTAGAAATCTTATTTGTGCAACTTGCACAAAAAAATACCAAAACCATATTGACTTGATAGTGCAATAATGATAAAATTATGTATGAAATGTGAAAGCGCTATATTTTTGCGCGCATTTTGGGAATATTTTTATTTATTTAAAATAAATATGTTTTATGACATATCTCAAAATGATTTATTGTTGTAACGAGGTGGTATTATTAAATATAGAAGTATATGGTCTTATATGGCTTTTGATTTAACAATACTTACAATAATCGGATTTGCTATTGAGATATTCCTAATTAAATTTGGAGCGTCAGTTCTTATAGGGGCACCTTTTATGGGCATTACACTTTTAATTGTATTCTTATCTGTAGTTAGATGGAATCTATGGGGATTGATAACAGCACCTATAATGGCAGGAGCTGTGTGGCTAGGTGGTATATGGATTGATATACCTTACCTAAGAGCAGTTTATGACTGGAGAGTATATATATCTTTAGTGATTGGCCTTATGAGTGTGGGCTTAAATGTTATATTGTTTAAAAAGTTTGGAACTAAAAAAGTCTTAAATGATTCATGGATTACTGTTTTAGTTGTTGTAATAACATATGCGATAGTATGTGGCGTTCAAACTTTAATATATAGTTTAATTACATATCCTGATGCACAGAATATGATTTATTATTTCAATAGTAAAAACTATGATTTAAGATATTATGGTGCAATGGGTATTGTTTATAATTTGTTAGGACTTGTGATTGCGGTTGTGGGTTCGTTAATATTTAGGTCTCAAGGAGTTTTGTGCAATGCTAAACAAAAACTTCTAGATGATAAGAAAAATGCTGAACTCGATAAAGAATTTGATAAATTCAAAATCGAAGAAAGCGCTTGCGACGAGGAAGTTGTTGGTGAAGATTCGAAGCAAGAAGAAGATGCAGATGTGAATCTGCGAGAAAAATAAGGAAGGTGTTTATATGCAAAGAAGCGTAGTGTCTGATCAACGTGTTGTTGATGAGGTCGAACGTAAAAAATGGAAAATTATTCTTCAAACAGTAGTTAAGGATTGGAGATTATATGTATTACTAATTCCAATGCTAGCATTCTTAATCTGCTTCAAGTACATTCCAGTGTTTAGTATCTTACAAGGATTCAAATACGATGACTTTGGAAAACTTCAAGAAGGCGATTGGGCTGGTTTTTATTGGTTAAATCAAGTTCTTGTTGGTGGACGTGCTGATGTATTCTGGAAGGCTTTCAGAAACACATTTGTTAATAGTATGTATGGATTAATCTTCGGATTTCCACTACCTATTATCCTAGCCTTGATGTTTAGTGAAGTTAAACAAAGATTCTACTTATCATTTTTACAAGTAGCATCATATTTACCTCACTTTATTTCAACAGTAGTTATGACAACTATTGTTAGAGCCTGGGCAGAAGGCCCAAGTGCTTTGAACACTAACGGTGGTATAATGTATCAAATGTTTGTTGGACTTGGATGGAATAATTTCGATAATGGAATAGAGTGGTCTGAAGCTGCTGGTGGTGCTGGTTCGGTTTTAAACCATGCTAAATTCTTTAGACCTATATACCAAATTACAGGTGTATGGGAAGGTGCTGGTTATGGTTCAATTGTATATTTTGCTGCTATATTAGCTATTTCGCCAACAAGTTATGAAGCTGCAAGAATAGATGGTGCAACTAAGATGCAACAAATTAGATATGTTACATTCCCTGGTATGGCTCCAACATTAACAATTATGTTAATTACTCGTATCGGACATATCTTAAATGTTGGATATGAAAAAATATTACTTTTAACTGGTGATATGCAATATTCATATGAAACATCTGAAGTAATTTCTACTTATGTTTATAAGATGACTGGTCAAACAAACATGGGTGTTACGTCTGAAAATCCAATTGCGATGGTTGGTATTATTATGGACTTATTTAACTCATTAATTGCAATGGTATTAGTATTAGGTGCTAACGCAATCAGTAGACGTGTATCATCTACATCATTATTCTAGGAGGAACACGGACTATGATGAAAAGATTAGATAGAACAGAAATAATCTTTAAGATTGTTTCTTATGCACTACTAACTGTATTTGCACTTGCTTGCTTGTATCCATTATTATTTGTATTGTTTAGTTCAATTTCTTCATATGATGCAGTTGAAGGTGGAAAAATATGGTTATTTCCAGATACTTTTAATTTAAGTGCATACCAATATGTATTTACATCTGCATATGCTAAAAATTTCTGGATGTCATACTGTTACTCACTATTTATTACAATGTATGGTACTTTAGTATCAATGTTAGTTGGTATTTGTGGTGCTTATGCATTATCAAAACCAAGACTAATTTGGGGTAGAGGTTTCAACTTCTTATTAGTATTTACAATGTGGTTCAATGCTGGTATGATTCCAACATACCAAAACTTTAAAAACTTTGGTGTTGATAACATTTATATGTTTATTATAGCTTTAGGATTTAATGCATTTAACATTATCCTATTGAGAAACTATTTCTCATCTGTTCCAACAGAAATAGAAGAAGCTGCAACAATCGATGGTGCGACAGAATTCCAAATTCTATTAAGAGTTTATGTACCTATGTCAAAATCATCAATTATCACAGTAGCTATGTTCTATGCAGTTGCTAGATGGAATGGTTATATTTGGGCTTCAATGTTATTGAAAGATACTCAACCTCTTACTCAATTTATTAGAGAAAGAGTTGGAGGTATCGAACAAGATATTAGCCAAGGTGGTGTATCTTATAACTTCTCTGTATATAGTTTAAGATATGCATATGTTGTATTGTCAATTATACCTATCATCATTATTTATCCTACATTGCAAAAATATTTTGCTGCAGGTGTTAATGTTGGTGGTGTAAAAGAATAAAAAATAAAAACTAAGGAAAAGGAAAGAAAAGGAGAAAAAAATGAAGAAAAAGTTTTTATTAGTTGGTTGTGCACTTGCCGCTGGTGCATTAGCTTTAAGTAGTTGTGGCGGCTCTAAGTCTCGTGAACGTAAACCTTCAAAGGATCCAGGTGCAGTTACTGCTAACCTAGATGTTTCATTAACTTATTCTGGTAAAGGTGTATTTATTACTCCACATAAGACTTTCTACAATCCAGTAGAAAAAGTAAATTATACTGCTGATGCTAATGAATTATTACCAGTATGGAAAACTTATCAAAAGAAATTAACTGATAAGTTAGGCACATCTATTACAATTAGAGATGCTATTAAGCATGGTGATGCAATTAAACCTGCTGATGAATTTAAAACAGATCGTCAAAACAAATTTGTTTCAAATAATGCAAACAATTTAAATGAAAAGATTGATGTTTACCAAAATACAACTGCAAATATCAATGATATGGGTGCTTCAGGTGAAGCTGTTGATTTAACAGATTATATGGATTATTTACCTAATTTTAAGGCTTATCTTGATGCTAATCCAATCATTGAAGACCAAATGCAAGTAAATGGTCATATTTACTATACTCCATACATGGATGGTTCTGATTATTATGAAAGAATGATCCAAATGGATTCTTATGTTGTTGAAAAATTATTAGATACTAGTAGTGCTGCCTTTGATGAGACTCCAGCTGTTAACGATGATAGACTTAAAAAGACTGCTGTTGATCCATTCATCGATGCAAATAATAACTATGCATCTTCATCACAAAAAGTTAATATTTCTGTTGGTGGAAAATCATATGAAGTTTCTGTAAAACAAACTAAGAATATTATTAAACAACAAAATGAATTATTAGCTACTGCTGGTACAACTGGTAAACAATTAGCTGACCAATTCATTGCTTATTTAAATGAAGCTTACGGTGACATAACTGTTGATGGTAAAAAAGTTTATGATAAATTATCAAAAGTATTTATTGGTGAATCTGCTATTTATAATACTGATGATTTAATTGCTTTATTACGTGTATTCAAGGCTAACCCTAATTTTATTTCTGGTGGTAAGTGTACATCTGTTAATCCAATTGTTCCAAGAACTAATGAAGATAATAGAATTGAATCATTACTAAATATTGCTGGTACTATCTATGGTGTTCAAGGTTTATCTTCAGAAAAAGATAGATTATTCTTCGCTACTGATGGTACAATGAATGATGCTGCTACAGCTGTTGCTTCATATGATGCTTTAAATAATATGGCTGCATTATATGATGAAGGTTTAATTGCTCAAGGCTTCCAAACAGGATCTTCAACAGTTAAATGGGCTGAATTAAACTTTGCTAGAAAATCAGCTGGTACTGCTGGTTATGCTTTAATGGAATATGATTATACAGCTACTCAATCTGCATTTAATGCAAAAGATACTAATGGTATCGGTACAAAAGCTGCAGATGGCTTTACTTCTGCAAAGTTAGGTCCAGTTCTTGCTCCACTTACTTATTGGGCAACTGAAAGTTATGATCATTCTAAACCACTTTCTGATCGTACAGGAAAAACTTTAGTTAGATATTATGAAGAACAAAGATCATTAAAGACTGAAGCTTGGTGTATTCCAACTACTACTGATAACTTAAGAGGTGCTCTTGAATTATTAGACTACTTAATGTCTAAAGAAGGTCAAGTATACAACGACTTTGCTGGTGAAGAATATTGGGCAAAGAATGATGATGGTTCTTATAAAGAAATAAGTTATGGTGTTGATACTACACCTATGTTAAGTCAAGATGCAATTGACTGGTATTCAAGCCAAGATAACCAAGCATTATATTCAGATTTCTGGACATGGTGTAGAGGTTGCTTAGGTACTACATTTGGTCTTGGTTATATTCGTACTTCAACAATTGACTATCAATCTACTAACTTAGTTGCTAGAGATGCTGCAAAAGCATTATATGATGCAACTTATGCTGGTACTGGTTCTAAGGTTGTTCAATATAAACCAAATCTATCTAGTAAGATTGAATTTGCTACATCTGTACCTGCTGCAGGTTACCAAACAATTTCTGATGATATAGCTAAAGATTATGATGCTATTACTCAATTCTGGGCTCAAAAGGGTAAAGGTAAGACATCTGACAAGTATGGTTGGGTTTCATTCATTGTTTCAGGTAAGGGTCAAATTGCAGATACAACTGTATTAGGTAAGACATCTGATATCGCTGGTTCAGTTAACTATACTTATAAAGATGTTAAGGATCAATTTGCTAAGCGTAATACTACATATTTAAAGACTTATGCTCAATACTTCTCTGAAGTAGGCGATGGTTATGGTAAAGTTCCTGCTTATGCAAATGCTTCTAAATAATTTAGAATAAAAAATAAATATTGTTTTGAGGTGGTACATTTTTGTACTACCTCAAAAACAACTTTAAAGGAGGTTTTTTAATGGCAAATTTATTTAAAAATAAAGCCAAATTAATCCTAATATTTTACATAATTGTTATTGTAGCATTATTTGTCTTTGGTTTATTCTTTATGACAAATTATGTTGATGTACATATTGCTTATTCTGTTGATAAATATGAAGGAACAGAAACTATTTTAATCGAAAGATATTCAGTTTTTCAATCTGAAAAAATAACAAATGATAACTTGTTTAAGTATTTTAATTATGCATCTAATTTTGGCGATAGCAATTTGCATAGGATAGCATTTTCTGCTTTGCCTGATTCTGATGAAGTTTATGCTATTTATGATTTCCATAATTATTTAAATGGAGTTAATACTTATATTGTTGTGTCATCAATAATTTCAGTTGCTTTGTGTGCTTTATTCTTTGTTTTCTCAAACAACAATAGAAGAATTTATTATAAATCAAATGTAATTATTGGTGTTATAGTTCCACTTGTTATTACAATTTTAACTGTTGTATCTATAGTACTTTTGATATCATGTACTTCAAAGTTAAATGCTGATATTGATTTATATAGAGTTACAGCAGCAACAATGAACAAAAATGCCTTAAATTATGTAGAAGATGCTTATACTGATTGGAACGTTATTTTAGAGAATTCCAAGAGTGTTAATTCAATCACATTTATTGTAGGTATTATAATATCAGTTCTTGTCATTGCTTATTCTGCATTTATTGCAATTTTCTCAATAAAGAAATATAAAGACACAGGCAAAGAAAGATCTGAAATTATTAGCAGGGCGGTGACTGTAAATGATTAATGAACAAAAAGAAAGAAACGTCTTGACTAAAATGTCTGACTTAGAATATACAAAAAATGACCTTGAAATGATGCGTTATAGAAATAATAAAATGGCTTACGCATTAGGCTTAGGTGGTATGGCATTCAGTATGCTTGCATGCTTTATGGGATTAAATTCTATAAATGCTGGTACTGCTAATACCATGGTTGTCATTATGTTAAATATCCTTGTCCTATTAGGTGGTTTCTTAGGATGTGAAAAGACTAAGAGTTATTCTAAAGGTGGATGTATTTCATTGTTTGTTTTTGGTGGATTGAGTTTTGCTAGAATTTTCTATGTGCCAATTATTATTATATCTAATTTTGCTACATTTTCTAAATATTTAGATGGTAATAATGCTGGTACATTGACAGAAGAAGAAATTGTTAAATTTAAAGATTCTGTTTCAAATTTAGGTCCATCAATTACATCTAAGTATACTGATGCAACAAGTTCTTACGCGTATTTCTTTGCAAATGGAACTGTTAGAGGTGTTGTAACAATTATTTTTTTAGCTGCTAGTGCTGGATTATTTATTGCTGGAGGAGTTATTGGTTATTTACGTTCAAAGAAATTAACTGATTATTTATCTAGCATAGGTTCAAAGATGTAAGGGGGTTGGTTACATGTCTGCTGATGTTATTTTAAAAGACGTTAACAAAGTTTATCCAAATGGATTTCATGCCGTTTATGATTTTAATATTGAAATTCAAAAAGGTGAATTTATAGTTCTTGCAGGACCATCTGGTTGTGGTAAATCAACTACTTTACGTATGGTTGCAGGACTTGAAGAAATTTCTTCAGGTGAGTTAATTATTAACGGTAAGAAAGTTAATAATGTTGCTCCAAAAGATAGAGATATTGCAATGGTTTTCCAAAACTATGCATTATATGCTCATATGACAGTTTATCATAATATGGCTTTCTCATTGACAATTCGTAAGGTTGATCCAGTTGAGATTCATGCTAGAGTTATGAAGGCTGCTGAAATTTTAGGCTTAGTTCCTTATTTAAATAGAAAGCCTAAACAATTATCTGGTGGTCAAAGACAAAGAGTTGCTGTAGGTCGTGCCATCGTTCGTGACCCAGTAGTATTCTTACTTGACGAACCATTATCAAATCTAGATGCTAAATTACGTGGATCAATGCGTAAAGAATTAATGCAACTTCATGAAAGATTAAATGCTACATTTATTTATGTAACACATGACCAAATTGAAGCATTAACATTAGCTACTAGAATCGTAGTTATGAAGGACGGTTATGTTCAACAAATAGCTACACCAAAGGAAATGTTCGATAATCCAGAAAACTTATTCGTTGCTGGTTTCATTGGAACACCTCCAATGAACTTCTTCCAAGGTTCTATTGATGAAAATGGTGAATATTTCGTTCATGAATCTACAGGTATGAAGTTTAAACTTACTGCTCATCAACAAGAAATCATTGGAAACTATATTGGTAAGAGAGTAACAATGGCTACAAGAGCTGAATATATCTATATTGATGACGCTCATTTAGCTGATAATAAAGAATCAACATTTGAAATGAATATTGATTATGTTGAATACTTAGGCGCTTATAACTTACTATATGGTAACTTCGGTGATGAACAAATTATTTCTAAAGTTTATTCAAGAGAAGTAATTGAAGCTAAAAATACAAAATTATGTTTAGATATGAATAATGTACATTTCTTTGATATCGAGACTACAAAGAGAATTAGATAGGAGGAATTGAATTATGGATGATCAAAGTCGTTATGAAGAAGTTCCTCAAAAAGAAAGTAAAGCAAAAAAAGCATTTAAAACATTAGGATCTTATTTAAAAAATGTTTGGTTGAATTTCCTTGAAGGATTCAAATATAATAACATGAAGTTGCCTGCGATTTTAGTTGCAATTCCAGGTGTATTTATTGGTTTCTTCTTAGGTGTTCACTCAGAAGTTGTTAAATATATTAACTTTACTATTGACCAAACATCATATTATGTATTCTCTTTTGATTTTTCTGCAATGTGTTTATTTATATTAATGCTTGCTGGTATCTTAAATATTTTCTCTGCATTAGGTTTGTCTGGAAAGAAAAACTTTGGCTCTGTTATTAAATGTTTAATTGGTACATCTATTATTGTGATATCAGGAGTTATGTACATGGTTTGTGTATTTACTTATATGAACGGTGTAAACTCTGGTGCAATACCGATGAATACAAAACTTGAATTTGGTGCTGTTTGGTGGGTTTCCATAATATCTGTTATTGTTTCTATTTTAACATCAGTTGCTGGTGTTGTACTTGGCTTCATCAGATATGATAGAACTTACGAAAAGGTAGATAGATAATGAAAAAAAAGAAGACAGAAATTGATGAGTTCGATCCAGAAACTGGATATATTAAGAAAGATTTTCTTTCTAAAATTCCAGCATGGGTTGCGGTTATATTTCTCAAATATTGGGCAGCTGCGGCTGTCGTTTTCTTTCTTACAATAGGTGGATTAGATGTAGGTTTGGATTATTCAACGATGGATACAATGACTGTGGCACAGGTTGCTTCCCAAAGTATGAAAATTGTTATCATTCTTGCACTTGGTATGTCACTATTGTTTAATTATGCTATTAAACAAGTTGTATTTATGTTACATAGTAGAACAAGTAATGTAAAAATCTTATATTTAATTAATATGAGAGGATTCTTAGCGTTCGTTTTACATTTTGTATATATGCTTGCTGTATCATTAATTATGTATTTCTTAATTACATGGTTAGGATATAAAGGTATGATTGTAAATTTCTTTGGGAATACAAATTATGGTATTGAACCATTCTCATATGGTTTCTGGTTTTTAATTGTTGATGGTATTTTTGTTTTATTAAAGGATATTATTGTTTTAATTGTATATAGAATTCAATATAATATTCAAATGAAAAAGCCAATACCTGTTATTAATCAAGAACCTGTTAAGGAGGCTTAATTATGAAATTTAATGTCTTAGTAACTACATCTCGTAGCTTTACAATTGAATTAGATAATAATGATATTGTAGAAACTAGTAAATATAATCTATATTTAAATGATGAATTATATTTAGAAAATGCAACTAAAAATGTTATTTCATTCTTTGATTTAATACCTGATAAGGCTTATAAGGTTGAAATTAAGAATTCTAAAGAAAATTATGTTTCATATATTAAAACAGATTATGAATATGTAACATTAGATGTTAAAAGATTTGGAGCTAAAGGTGACGGAAAAACTTTAGATACAAATCAAATTCAAGCATGTATTCTTGCTTGTCCTGATAAAGGTAGAGTATATTTCCCTGATGGCGAATATTATACTGGACCTTTATTTTTAAAGAGTAATATTACAATTGAATTATCAAAAAACGCTAGATTAATTGGTGATACTGATAGAAATCATTATCCTATATTACCTGGTGTTACTTATTTATCAGATGAATCTGATGAATATAATTTAGGTTCATGGGAAGGTAATCCACTTTCTTGTTTTGCAAGTATTATCACTGGTATTAATGTTGAAAATGTTAATATTATTGGTCGTGGTATTATTGATGGAAACGCTAATAATTCTGATTGGTGGGTTGATGTTAGAAAGAAGCGTATAGCTTGGAGACCTAGAGGAGTATTTTTAAATAATTGTAAGAATATAACATTTCAAGGTGTTACAGTAACGAACACTCCTTCATGGAATTTACATCCTTATTTTAGTGAGAATTTAAAATTTATTGATTTAAAGCTAATCAATCCTAAGAATTCTCCTAACACTGATGGTTGTGATCCTGAATCTTGTAAGAATGTTGATATTATTGGTGTATATTTCTCAGTTGGTGATGACTGTATAGCTATTAAATCTGGAAAGATTTATATGGGTAGAAAATATAAAAAGCCTTCTGAATATTTCAATATTAGAAACTGTTCAATGAATTTCGGACATGGTGCGATTGTTTTAGGTTCTGAAATGAGTGGTGGTATCAAAAATATCACTGTAAATAGATGCTTATTTAATCAAACTGATAGAGGTTTAAGAATTAAAACCAGACGTGGTAGAGGTAAGGATGCCATAATCGATGGTATTACATTTGAAAATATTAAAATGACTGAGGTTTTAACACCACTTGTTATTAATATGTTCTATTATTGTGATCCAGATGGACATACAGAATATGTATATTCAAAGGAGAAGTTACCTGTAGATGAAAGAACTCCATATTTAGGAGAATTTAAATTTAAAGATATTGATTGTTATGATGTTAATGTTGCTGCTGGTACATTCTATGGACTTCCTGAACAACCAATCAAATCAATCGATATTGAAAATGTTACATTCCATTATTCTAAAAATCCTAAAGCTGGTATACCAGCTATGATGGATGGTTTAGATCCTATGAGTGGAAAAGGAATAATTCTTTCTTATGTTGATACTGTTAAAGTTAAAAATGTTAAATTTGATGGTTTGAATGATAAAGATTATGAATTATTTGATGTAAATAAATTTGAGAAATAGTTTTATAAAGAGATTTTATAGTTTTCTATAAAGTCTTTTTTATTTTATCTCTAATATTTCATTTTTTAAAATTTGTTTTATTAAAGATATATAAGTATCTTTATCATCTATTTTCATTATTGTATTAATTTTATAATTATGAAAATAAAAATAATGATATAATTAATTATAAGATAAATGGATTCGGGTGACTGCAATATGAATAAAACTATGATAAAAAAATCAATTAAAAATTATATTGATGTTGTTGGATCGTATATTCATAAATATATTAAAATGATTATATTTGCACAAATATTATTCTTATTAATTAGTATATGGTTTATCATTTATTGGAATTTTGATGAAGTTAGCGTTGGAGAAGTGGGAGATTATGTTTATTTATATTCTCATATATTTTCAGCGACTATATCATCTATAATGTTGTTATTACTATTTTTAACTAAATATAATAAAATTAATAATAAAAAAATTGTTATAGCAACTAACATTTATGCAATCTTATTACTAGCTTGGAGTACTATATTATGTACTTTAGATTTAACTATTGGATATGATCCAATCATTTATGTTTTTATTTCAACTTTAATTTCAGGTTTGTTTGTAATTCATCCATTATTATTTATTTTTATATCATTATCAAGTTTAACTGTAATACTAATTATTGATTTTAAAAATATATATCAATATGTAGTTGATAAATTTTATATTGAAGCTGTAATTGATTTTTTAGCTTTTATTTTAATTAACTGTGTTATTGCGTATAGACATTATATGGTTACTAAAAGAGAATATGAATCATTAAAAAGATTAGAAGAATTATCATATATAGATGAATTAACTGGATTATATAATGAAAGATCTTATTTAAATGAAATTGATGAAGTAAATAAGAAGCTAGAAGAAGACCCAAGCTTCAAATATGCAGTTATGATGATGGATGTTAATAATTTAAAGAACACTAATGATAAATATGGTCATAGATATGGTTGCCATTTGATTATTAGATGTGGGCATGTATTACCTGAAATCTTTAAGACATCAAAATTGTTTCATGTAGGTGGAGATGAATTTATCGCCATAATATATGGAGATGATTATGATAATTTTGAAGAAAAAATCAAAAAATATGATGATAAATTAACATATAGCATTATTAATTATGAAGGTGCTGATTTAATATTTTCTGTTGCTAGAGGTTATGCAGTACATACTGATGAGAAAAATTTTAGGGATTTATTACAAAAGGCAGATACATTAATGTATGAAAATAAAGAAATGCTTAAAGAAAAATATAATATTAAATCAAGATAAGAAGAAGATACTCTTTTGAGTATCTTTTTAATTTATTAATTTATCTTATAAATTGTAGAAAGTACTTAAATATGGTAAAATATTAGGGGTGTTTGTTTATGAAATATATTGATTCTGGTATTGAAATAGTAAAAAGAATAGAATCTTTAGGATATCAAGCTTATGTCGTTGGTGGAGCTGTAAGAGATATGTTACTTAATGTTGAAACTAACGATGTAGATATTACAACAAATATGCCTATAGAAGAAATCAAGAAGCATTTTGACACAAAAGATACTGGCTCTGATTTTTTTAGTGTAACAATATATTATTTAGATAATTATTATGAAATAACTAATTTTAGATATGATATGGCTTATTATGATCATAGACACCCAGATGTTGGTTTAGTTAATAATTATTATGAAGACTCAAAAAGAAGAGATTTCACTATAAATGCACTTGCATTAGATAGTAATCACAATGTTATTGATTATCATAATGGTTTAGATGATTTAAATAAGCATATTATAAGAGCGATAGGTGTCGCTGATAAAAGATTTCAAGAGGATGCTTTAAGAATATTAAGAGCTTTATATTTCTCTTCTAAATTAGATTTTAATATAGAAGATGCGACTCTTGCTGCGATAATTAAGAATAAAAAATTATTATCTAAATTATCACATGAAAGAATTATATATTATGTTATAAAATTATTATATTCTAAAACTGATAAAGGTATTGATTATATTAATAAATATGATTTATTTGAATATATTCCTGATTATAAATTGTATTTATCAATGTTTAAAAAAGAATTTGATTTAAATGACATTAATATTTATTATTATTACTATAATAAAAAAATCCCACCTTTTGCAAAAAAGGATGAGAAAAGATTAATGGATAAATTAGATTTATTAATTAATTCTAATTTTGATAATTATGTTTTATTTAATAATTATAATTATTATGTTAGATTAAAGGATGTTTTAAGAAATATTGGTATTGATACTCATAATATTGATGTTAGAATCAATAATTTTAAAATAAGAAGTATTAAAGATTTAGCTATTTCTTCAGAAGAAATTGCTAAAAAATATAATGGTAGTAAAATAAAGAAAGCTATAGATTTAATTATAATTAACATATTAAATGATAAGCTTTCTAATGATTATGATTCCATAATCAAATTTTTAAAGGATGAAAAAATATGAAACCAAAATTATATGCATTTATTGATTCATATCAAATAATATCAATATTAATTGAGCATGAGCAATTAAAAAGAAATAAAGAATTTTATATTACTGATAAAAAGAATAAAACAAGACTTGAGATATTAGATTGTTATGATGAATATGAATTCTGTAAATATGTAGTTAAATTTATTCCATCTATCAATCTTAATAAAGATTATTATATTACTGATGAAAATGGTAATAGATGTCATTTACAAAGTGGTAGTATAGTTAGAACTCAAGAATTTGAAGATAATTTTAAATATGATGGTCCATTAGGTGTTGAATATCATAAGGAATATTCAATTTTTAGAGTATGGTCACCTGTTGCGAAAGAAATAAAAATAAAGCTATTTAAGGGTGAAAATATAAGAACCTTAAGTTTATATCCAACTGAAAAGGGATGCTGGGAAATTAAGGTATCTGAAGATTTGGATTCTTTTGGATATATTTATTATGTAAGAACATTTGAAAAATTCTCTCAAATATTAGACCCATACGGAATATCTAGTAACGCTAATGCTAAATTTAATTATGTTATAGATAAATCAAAATTATATAAGATGAAATATGATAGACCTCCATTTAGTGGAATTGCCACAGATTCAATTATTTATGAGGCGTCTATAAAAGACTTCACGTGTGATCTAAAAAGTGATTTAAATGGCACTTTTTTAGGTTTATTAGAGAATAATGAGACAAAAGAAGGACCAACAGGTATTAAATATATTAAATCTTTAGGTATTACTCACTTGCAATTATTACCTACATTTGATTTTGAAGGTGTAGATGATGTTAAAAAGGACTTAAAATATAACTGGGGTTATAATCCACTTCAATATTTCGTTCCATGTGGATGGTATTCAAAAAATCCTGATGATCCATATTCTAGATTAAATGAACTTTTAGAAATGATTGATGGAATTCATAAAGAAGGAATAAGAGTTGTTTTTGATGTTGTTTATAATCATGTATTTAAATGTGAAAATTTCTCTTGTTCTGAATTAGTTCCAGGTTATTTTTATAGATATGAGGATGATGGAAGATTATCTAATGCTTCAGGTTGTGGTAATGTTTTAGCAACTGAAAGATATATGGTATCTAAATTTGTAGTAGATAACTTGAAATATTGGGCTGATTTATTTAAGGTATCTGGATTTAGATTTGATTTAATGGGATTGTTAGATATTAAAACATTAAATACAGCAAGACTTGAATTAATTAAAATTGAAAAGAATATGATTTTATATGGTGAAGGATGGAATATGTCTAATCCACTTCCTGACCAAGATAGACCTCATATGTATAATCATAATAAATTAATGAGATATGGATTCTTTAATGATAAATTTAGAGATCATATTAGAGGCTCTGAATGGAATAATACTCCAGGATTTGCGTTTAAAGATGATAAGAATATTTATGATTTAAATAATTTAATTATGGGATCATGTATAAATTATTATAAATTTTCTGAGCCTACTCAAACTATTAATTATGTTGAATGCCATGATAATTTAACATTTTTTGATTATGCAAAAAATATAGTTAAATTTAGTGATAATGATGCTAAAATAGCATCTAAAATAGCTTTATCTATAGTTTTAATTTCTCAAGGAGTTCCTTTTATTCATGCAGGTCAGGAATTCTTTAGAACTAAAAAGGGTGATGGTAATTCTTATAAATCTAGTAAGAATATTAATAAAATTGATTATTCAAGAAGAGATTTATACATAGATAATGTTAACATGGTTAAGGAATTAATTAGTATTAGAAAGGTATATAAGGAATTTAGATATTCAAGTAGTGATGATATTGAAAATAAGATTCACATTCTTGATGGTATTATAAATGGACATAGAACAGGTTTAGTTTATGAAGGAGATAAATATGATTTATTCGTATTTGTTAAAAATGATGAAGCTCCTTTTGAAATTAAATTATCATCTACATATATATTTAATGGTGAAAAAAGAATTGAGGAAAAGGGTAGAAGCTTTACAATAACTACACCTGGTGTTCATATATTTAGAAAGGATAAGGAATATGAAGATAATTGGCAAAGTTAATGGGATAAATACATCTGATGGTATGTTAAATATCCAGGTTAATAATAAAGATGGTATCACATACAATTTAAAGGTTTCAAATTCGGATGGTAATGATATTAAAGTTTGTGGCTTATATGAATTTGAGGTTGAAGTAAAAGAAGATGTAAGAACTACATATAATATATTATCTTATAAAAATGTAGATGAATTTGATTTTAAGAAGAAGGATACTGCGTTAAGAGAATTCTTTGAAAAATCACCTATTTCTTTAGAAGAATCTGAAAAAGAAATTAATAATTATATTAATAAAATAGATAATAAAATATTAAAGGATATTACAATAAATTTAATAAAAAAGCATCATGATGATTATTTTTTGTATCCAGCTGCCGCTAGAATGCATCATGCATATGTCGGTGGACTTGCACATCATTCTATTGGTATGTTACATTTAGCTGATGGTTTTTTAAATGCTTATCCTTATTTAAATAAAGATTATTTATATTCAGGTATTATTTTACATGATATAGGTAAGACTAAAGAATTAACTCAAATTATCGCGCCTGAATATTCAAAAGAAGGCCAATTATTAGGACACTTAGTAATGGGTGCGATGGAAATTAGCCAAATGGCTCAAGAATTAGGATATAAGGATACTGATGAGGCTTTAGTTTTAGAACATATGCTAATATCACATCATGGACAACCTTTATTTGGTAGTGCCAAAAAGCCTATGGTCGCAGAAGCGATTGCTTTATGGCTTATTGACACCACAGATTCTAAATTAAGAGTATTAGGATCTGAGCTTGATAAGATTGAAGATGGTGAATTTACACAACAAATAGGTGTATTAGATAAAATAAAGGTATATAAAATTAATGATTAATTTATCTTATTGAAAAAAGAAAAAACAAGAGTATAATACTTTTTGAAAGAGGGAATGAATATGTTAAAAATTGATATTATTTCAGGTTTCTTAGGTGCTGGTAAAACAACATTTATTAAAAGATTATTAGAAACAGAATTAAAAAATGAAAAAGTAGTTTTAATTGAAAACGAATATGGTGAGGTTTCAGTTGATTCTGATTTACTAAGTGATTCAAATATTGAAATTAAAGAATTAAGTCAAGGTTGTATTTGTTGTTCATTAGTTGGAGATTTCTCTAAATCTTTAAATGAAGTTATCAATAAATTTAATCCTGATAGAATTTTAATTGAACCATCAGGCGTTGGTAAATTATCTGATATCGTTGGGGCGGTTGTTAAGGCTGAATTAAAGGATTCAATAAATTCTTTAGTTTGCTTAGTGGATGCCAAAAAAGCTAAAGTTTATCATAAAAATTTCGGTGAATTCTTTATTGACCAAATTAAGACTGCTCATACAGTTATTTTATCTAGAACTGATATCGCTGATGAGTCTAAAATTAGTGAAGCATTCCAAATTGTAAGAGAATTAAATCCAAATGCTGTTATAGTTACTACACCAATTTTAGAATTAGATGATAAAGAATTATTAAAGGCTTATGAAGGCTTTGATACTGCTTTATTAAATGATATTGATTTAGATTTAGATGATGACGATGAATGTGATGATCCAAATTGTAGTTGTCACCACCATCATCACGATGACGACGATGACGAGCACGAACATCATCATCACCATGATCATGAACATGAAGAATGTGATGACCCAAATTGTAGTTGCCATCACCATGATGAAGAAGGTCACGAACACCACCATCATCACCATCATGGACATGACGCTGATGAAGTATTTAATTCAGTTGGTATTGAAACAGCTAAGAAATATGATATTAATGAATTAAAGAAACTATTAGATAAAATGGCTAATGGTGAATATGGTATGATTGTTAGAAGTAAGGGCATCATTCATGGAAATGATAATAAATGGTATCAATTTAACCTTACTCCAGAGGAAGTAGAGGTTTTACCTAATAAGGCTATACCTATGGGTAAAATTGTAGTTATAGGTTCTCATATCGATGAGGATTTAATTAAAAAATTATTTTAAGGGATTGATTTAAATGAAGGAATTACCAATTTTCTTACTAAATGGTTTTTTAGATAGTGGTAAGACTAGTCTAATTAAGGAAATAGTAGAAAATAATGAACAATATCATGATAACACTACAGTTATTGTTGTATGTGAAGATGGTGATATTGATTATGAGGATTCTTGGTGTGAAAAATGGCAAGTACATGTTGAAAAGGTATTAAATCAAGAAGAATTAACACCAGAATTTTTAGAAAATCTAGATAAGCATTATATGCCTGATAGAATTGTTATTGAATATAATAGCTTCTTTGATTTTGATAAACAAGAAATGCCTGAATATATGGTTATTTATCAACAAATAACACTTATTGACGCATCTAATTTTAATGTTATGTTCAATAATATGAAAAAAATATTCCAATCTATGGTTCAATATTCATCACTTGTTATATTTAATCGTTGTGATGGTATAAAGGAATTAGGAACTTATCGTAGATGGATAAGAGGCTTGACTCAACAAGCTCAAATAGCTTTTGAGGATTCAAAAGGCAATTTAACTACAATGCTAGATGAAGATTTACCTTATGATTTAAAAAAGGATACTATCTGTTTTGAAACTGATGTTTATCCTACTTGGTATGTTGATGTTTTTGATAATTATGAAAAATACTTTAATAAAACATTTAAATTTAAAGTATTTGTCAGAGATGTAGAAAAGGATGGAACATTCGTTGCTGGACATGATGTAATGACTTGTTGTGCACAAGATGTTCAATTCTTAGGATATGAAATCAAAAATGATACAAAAACTAAAGTTAAAGTTGGAGATGTAATATATTTAGAATGTATAGTTACAAGAGAATTTTCTAAGCTTGCAGGTGAAGAAGTGGTAATGTTACATGCTAAAGGTATCACAATCTTACCTCCTGAAGAATCAAAAATTTTAACATTATCATAAAAATAAAAAGCATCGA
>CAMJOZ010000015.1 GCA_946407635.1 uncultured Caryophanales bacterium | reverse complement strand
CCTCAAATATAACATCTTCTCGTAGCTCAGCAGGATAGAGCAACGGTTTCCTAAGGGTCAGTTGTGAGTCCAATCCTCGCTCAGGGTGCCAGTTAGAAAACAAAACAGCTTCAAAATTTTATAGTTCTGAAGCTGTTTTTTTTATTATAAATATTAATTTTTGTAATCAACTAATATTAATCAATTTGTTTTCTACGATGTAGGAATAAAGCTACAAATCCAGAAACAATAATTAATGAACCAGATATGATTAAAGCAATAATATTTGCTAAATTAGAAATTGGATTATTTGATTTAGGTGTAGGAGTGAATTCAGGACCATTAGCAAATGGATTTAATGTATCACTATTATCTTTAATAATATCGATATATTTTGTTCTAAATTCAACAAATGCTTCTTCACTTTCGCTTTCATTAAGAAGTTTTCTTGCATCATCACACAAATCATCCCATTTTTCATTAAATGATGATCCATTTGGTTCTTCTTTTTCGTTCCAAATATCAACTAACGCACCAGCGACATCATTAGATGCGCCAGGAACAGCAAGTTTAGAATCAACATCTTCAATGAAACATTTTGCAAAATATTCAGCTTCTGCCTTTTCTAATTCGTCATAATTTTCAATTAATTTCTTTTCATCATCTGTTAATTCGTTATATGATTCTCTAGCATCATCAATTTTAGTCTTAGAGTCTCCATCAGCCTTAACATCACCTACAGCATTAATCTTATCTACAACTATTTGCCAAGATGCAACTTTAATTAAGCTTTCATTTAATACTTGAACATTGAAAAGCATATTTCTTTCTTCTAATTCTAGCTTAATTGCCTTATTAGTAACCTTATTAAGAGTAGAAATTCTTTCTGATTGAGTATATTCAGTTA
Source organism: uncultured Caryophanales bacterium (assembly GCA_946407635.1). Lineage (GTDB taxonomy): Bacteria > Bacillota_I > Bacilli_A > Acholeplasmatales > Anaeroplasmataceae > Anaeroplasma. The sequence goes on along the minus strand of CAMJOZ010000015.1, from coordinate 24,674 downwards.
TATTACTACATACTTCTTCTATTTCGGCATCAAGTTCTACTAAATGAGCAAACTTTTGTTCAAATTCTCTTTCAGCAGAAACTAATACGAAAATATTATAAACTAAATCTTGATCTTCTTCAGATAATGCATCAAATGCATCTCTAGCTGCCTGAATTTTTGCGATACATTCCTTTGTATATTCAACAGTACCTATTTTTTTAATTAAATCAATTACGTTTTGAACGTTAGCTGCACGTGCCTCTTGACCTGCTGCTACTAATAGAATATCGAAACAATCATCGGCAGTCTCAGTAATAGTAGCTTCATATCCAGCAACATCTACTGAAACAGTATATCTGATTGGATCATCACTATCATCATAAGCCTCTACTAGATAAGAATTATACCAATCCTTGCTATGAAGTTCTTCATCTTCTATTTCTGTAACAGTAAGAGTATGGATATCAGTGTCACCATTTAGGATATGAACATCTACACTTGTAGGTCTAGATGTACCATCATCTACCCAGCGAATGTTAACCATTAAATTTGTCTTTGTTACCTCATGGAAGGCAAGGATATTATTTAATACTGAATGAATACGATATAGATCTTTATTAGCCCAAGTAGTAGTATCCTTAATAGTAATTATATAATAGATAGACTTACCATCCTGATATTTTGGAATATCTGTTCCAAAATCAAAATTCCAATCTGTACCATCAAAAGTATAAGTAGCTACCTCAGCACCTGTTGCTTTATTAACAAGTGCAATAGTAAGCTCACCTGCACCAGGTCTTAGACCTTCTAAATTATCGTCATCCAACCATGTTATAGAACCCTTATAGTTAGCATATTTTTCTTGACTAGTATGAATAAATGTTAATGTGAAGCCTTTCTTTACATCGCCAGTTAATTCATAACGATATCCTGTAGCAGTATCAGCACTATAATCACCAACTGGAGCAATAGTTTGTACATTACCACTATAAACATATTTCCAATCAGTATCATTTATTGTAATAGGATCAGTTCCATTTACCATAAAATCAATTGATGTTGGTCTAATGTGATCTTTATCATCAAGATCTCTAAATACAACATTGATGTTAACATCTCTTGTTCTTTCAACATCTGACCATTGTGCAACAAATGTAGTATCTCCTTGTACTGTGAACTTAGCTCCTGGCTTATAAATATCATTTCCAACTCTCCATCCTTGGAAGAAATTATTATTATCAGTCTCATCGTAGAAATAATTAAAATCAGGAACAGTTATTTCTGTATTTTTATTTACTTGATATGATTGAATCTTATAATTATCATCTGTAAGGTTTGGATTTACAGTAATAGTTGAAACATCCTCTTCATCTAACCAATAATTTGAACGCCAAATCTTTGACCATTCTCTACCTATTGCACCATCAGTTTTTACCCAACCAACGTATTTACCTTTAATATCATAGAAGCATCCTTCAGGATTAAAGAATAACTCTGGTAACAATCTATCAGAATGGTAAAGTGGTGTTTCTTGTGGAAGAGTTGTTGTGCTATTTTGAGGAGCACAGTTTAAGCCAATTTTAAATAATGTATTTTTATGATCCCATTCTTCACCTGGCTTTGGTAAAGCGATTTGATGTTCAGGATTAGCGAAGAATGAATTTACGTCATCACGCTTTTTATCCCACCATACTAATCTACCAGTTTCTTGACCAGTTGCTGACATTCCTGCTTTTCCATAACCACGGAATCCGCCTAATTTCCAGTCATCACCTGTTTCTAGTAAAATCATTCCACGAACATCCTTTAGCTTAGGCATGAAAGAGTATGTCTTTTCAATATCGCCATCCTCTAAATAAATATATGGCTTACCTGTAGCTGGATTAACTGGGTTATCTTGAATCCATTTTTGTACAATATTGAATAAACGTTCACGAATTTTTGGATTTTCATTTGTTCTATATGTTTCTTCAGTAAATCCCATTATGATACATTCAGAAGGATTACGAGTTAAGAAATCTCTTGTCCAATCAAGTATCATATTAACGTTCATCTCGTTATCATTTTCGTCGCCAGCCCAATAAGTACCACCATGAGTTTTTCCATGAGTTTGCCATAGATTTTCACCATCGTCTATAAGCTCATTAGGACGCCACCAATGTTCTCTAACATGTCTGTTATGTAAACGAATGTCAACATAACGAACACCTTCTTCATATTGTTCAGTAGGATAACGATATTGTGTTCTAGCATATTTCGCACCAGCATTAGCTGTAGATCCAATACCAGCTTCATTAACTATATTTCTCATTGCAGTATCATGTGTACCTGGAATATTGATTTCATTAAGAGTACGTTCTCCATCAATTCCAGCCATCCAGTTGTTACCAGCAATTCTTCTTAAATCGGCTCCATTATCATATGAAATAAATGAAGATTCTACATTACCCTTAACGCCATCCTTAAGAACAACCTTATTTCCATCTAATGTTGCTCCTGTAGAAATACTATATGTAAAGAAATAATTTGATGGGTCAACAGTGTTATGATCTGAATAACCTCTAGCAATTTCACCTAAACGTAAATATTTTAAAATACCAATATAAGAACCTTCAAGTGAACCAACAACAGTTAAATATTTATCTTTCTGAAGATAGAAATCATTTCCAGCACCTGCTGTATTAAATTCAGCAATAATAGAGCCTTGAATATTTAATTTATCTGAATCCTCACCAAATAGAATAGCTCCACCTTCACTTGATGCACTATTATGTCTAAATGTACCACCATTTATATTAAGATCACCATCATCAATATAAATACCAGCACCACTATTTATTTGTGTGTAGTTTTTCTCAAATACAGTATTATTAAGTGTAGTAGTACCATCATCGATATAAATTGCACCACCATCATTTCTTGAATAATTACTAATAAATTTACCTCTATTAAGTGTTACTGTACTATCATCAACATAGATAGCACCACCTTTATTTCTACCTTGGTTATCTTCAAAAACAGTGTCATTTTCATATTCGCAAATTTCTAATATGTCACTTCCACCACCATTGAAATAGATAGCGCCACCTTTTCCACTATGGTTATTTCTAAATGTAGCACCATATAGCTTAATACTACCATCCTCTACTTCTATAGCACCACCAGTATCATCACTTTCGTTATCTGAAATAAGTGTGTCATAAATGCTTAAAACCTTTTTATTAGCATCTAAACTGATAGCTCCACCATCCTCTGTATTAGATTTATTACCAGAAATAGTAGAATTACGAATAGATGATTCCTGCTTTAAATGTAAATTAAATGCACCACCATCATTTTTTGCTTCATTTTGTGTAATAGTAGAATTATTAATATCAAACCATGCATCATCATCAGTAAAGATAGCACCACCAGTATCATCAGCCATAGAATCATGAATAATACAATTATCCATATTAAAATAACCACGGCTAAAAATTGCACCACCATCAGTACTTGCCTTGTTACCTGCAAATTCGATATTTTTTAATGTTGCAGTTGAACCATCATGAATATTAACTGCACCACCATTTTTAGCATAACCGCCTTTTACTATTGCGCGTGTACTACCAGTACTTGTTATTGTAACCTTTGAATCACCTTGAATCTCAAAAACATGACCATCTGACGATGATGATGTTCTATTTCTATCAACAGTGTGACCATTAAGATCAATTGTGATTTCCTTACCGTCAATTACAATACGATCGCTACCACCACCGCCTGATTTAACATCGGCATCAAGTACAATTGTTGCATCCTTTCCAGCCTTTTTAATTGTCGATTTTAAAGAATCCCAATCATTAACATGGTATACCTGTGGTTCTGATGCAAAAGCTTTATTTGCAGTAGCTAAAACAGCACTGACACCTAAAAAGCTAAGCATTAAAAATGAACTAATTTTAATTGATTTCTTCATATTTTTTCTCCTTCAATTAATTATTATCTATAATCTAGTTTACTGGTTCAAATGTGACATAATATGCATGGCATGGGAATGGATTATATGTTTCATTATTAACACTACCTATACAACGAATTATGTCAACATCTCTAATTCCCATTCCACTACTTGGATTATAATCCTCATCATCATGGAAATATAATGCAGTTAAACCATCAAATATTACACTATTATCTAAAGACATTGCACTACCCTCAAGTGCAAACTTATTATTAATACCTTCATCACTTAGTTTTTCTTTATAATATGTTAACTTATCGCAATCATTACCACTTTTTACACCTTTTACAGATAATGCAAGACCATAAGTAAGATTCATTTGGTCCTTAGATATCATACCAATCTTAGCAAGATATTCTTTTAAAGTGTAATTTGTCCCTTTAACCTTGTTATATACCTTGACCTTAATTGCCATTAACTCTGCATCAGCTTGTTTAATACTTTTGAAAGAACTTCCTTCATAGTTAGAAACATCAGCATCAAAATTGCCTGCTGTTGTTCGACCAATCTTCCAAGTGTCCTCACCTTGAGTATGAGTATTATTTTTCCATTTCCAATCAATAACACAACCAAGCGCGTCTAATGAATATTTTAAATATGAATCAGTAGCATATGAATAAATATTACCATTTTCGTCATTTCTATGATAGAAACGATCACTTTTAAGTTCCTTTTCTACTTCATCATCAAAATCTTTAATTTTTTGAGCCATAGATTGTGAATTACTAATTTTATCTACAAACAATATAATTTGTTTAGCACAATAATAAGTACCTTCCAGTTTAATCTTAACTAGATTTAAATCAGCCTCTGCTTCAAAGCCAAAATTATATACTGTTTCAAGTGTTAGATTGTAACAATCAAGAGGAGTAAATGAATTTAATACACCTGATGTTGTAATTGAACTACCAGTTAATGCTGTACAGAAACTTGAGAATATATTAGTAAAGCTATCTATTTTATCTTGAGATGAAAAATAATTTTTCATAGCATTAAAACGTAAGGTTTTAACTATATTTTTAATTGTTTCCTCATCATATTCATTTGAAGAAGATATATCAAATATAATATCATCTTCAATTTCTGAATAAGCATGACCTTCATTTATTCTAATACCAGTTAAAGCATGAATAAGTTTTGGAATTTCAATAGTAAAAGTTTTTGATTTATCAATCATTCTACCATCAATAGAAAGATTTGATGAGTTATCATCTAAATAAGCTAATTTACCATCAGAATCAAAATATAATGTAATAGTTGGTTTTTCATTATTCTCATCATCAACACTCTTAACAACCAAATTGTAATAATAACTGAAATAAGCACTTGAATAATTATTTATAGCATTAACAAGTGGATCATAATAGTCAGTAACAAATGCATTCCAAGCATTAAATGCATCTAAGAAATTACTAAGTAATGTTTCCTTATTTATATTCCTAAGTTCATCTTGAAGAGTATCAAGTTTTTCATTTATTCTATCAATTTTTTCTTCAATTTCATTAAGCTTATCCATAATATCTTTAATCGATTCAAGAATTACAACTGTAGGATTACGAATTGCATCAATACCTAAAATATTACCAGTCGCATATTGTGCCATATCTGTGTTACCTATTGCAAGTCCAACACCGATTTTACCAACTTCAGTTGCTAAAGAAATTAAATCTTCAAAACCAGTTGTATTATCTACAAATGTATAATCTTCAACAACATTAACGATTCCAGAATAATTACTAGAAGCTGTTTGTTGGATAGTACCTGAAGTTTCAGTATTATAATCATAACTTAATTGAGTAAAATTTTTTTCAATTGAAACTATATCATCGCTATATGAAGTACGAATACAATCAATAGATGTATTATCATCTAATGTAATTTTATCTAATAACAATGATATATCATTAACTAAAATATTTTGACTGTGTATTTCTAAATCACCTGATATTTCTGAATCATTGACAATTTTCATTGATTTAATAGTTATTGTTGTATCATTTGCCATAGTTAAAAATAACTTATTAAGTTTATCACTATTAACAATATTATCTTTATTATTTTTAAATGCTTCAGTAAATCTAGCACCAAATAATTTAATATTATATTTACCTTCATATTCACAAAGCTCTGTTGGTTGAACATTAATATTTACATGAGCTATAGTTTTATCGATATCTAGTTTAAAATCGAATCCTTCTTTATCTTTAAAAGCTTTACCATTAATAGAGAATACAACACTATCTTTTAATTCTTGTGCTCTAGTCTTATCAATTACACCTTGAGAATATACTTGTACGTCAAATTTTTTCCAATCATCATGTATTTTTTTAATTGAGAATGAATAAGCAGAATTATTAACAGTAAAATAATTATTATCCGAATCATCTTTATTGTTATATTTTGCAATATATTCTGCAGGTGTTAAATTCTCAGGATTATCAAATTCTTTATCATTTAACTTAACTGTAAAGAAATAATGATGATCTTTTAAATTTAATGAAAGAGAATTTTGATCTACATATATTCTTCCATCTGAAACATCTACATCTTTATAAATAAACATACCAATTTTTGTAGCTTCCTTAGCTAACAAAATAGAACCTTTACCAGATGATACATTACCTTCTGTTTTTATAATCAAATTATTATCAGTTAAATTTAAAGCTGTAATCTTAAGATTTTTTAATGATCCATCTAGATTAATCATCTTTGGTGTAATAGAATTATTAAAGCTTGTATTAGAAATTTTTAAAGCTATATCTATATTCTTATCACCTTCATGTATAGAATTTTCTATTTCTAATGGAGAATATGAAGGTGAATATTCACAATTGTAATTATCGAAATAAACTAAATCACTATATCTACCGTGTAAAGAAATTTCTGAAGTAATTGGAGTTTCTAAATCAAATTTTTCAGTAAAACTATTATCTTTATACCAACCATCAAATGCTTTGTCTTCTTTAGTTGGTATTTCTTTTTTAAGAATTACTTTATTATTTTCTTCAACAGAAACAGTATCAAATTCTTCTCCATCTATAAAAAATTTAACATTATAAGAATTAATTTGAGAAGGAGGATTATCTTCATTTTCAGGATCACTATTGTTATTTGTATTTTCACCTGATTGAGAAGGAGGATTATCTTCCTTCTTAGGATCATTATTGTTATTTGTATTTCCACCTGAACATGATGAAATTAAAAATATCAATAATATTAAAAATACAAAACTAGTTATGTGCCATTTTTTATTTTTCATTGTATTCACCCCTATCATATTATTTTACTAAAATTAATTCGTTTAATTTTTAGTAATAATTATTAAATACAAATTAAAAAGAAAAGACCATTTTTTAACTAATAATTATATAATAGTTTATTTAGTTTTTTATTATTCATAATAAATCGTTTGATATTAATATAATCATAGTATTTTTATTTTATCACTTCAAGTGCAACAAATGTGCCACAATAGATTTATATAATAATCTATACTTTAAAATGAAATTAAATATAATCTCTTAATCTAAAAAATATATTATAAAAAAGAATGATTTTATGCTATAATATATATATCATTTAAAAATAATCGTGAGAGGGGGACACTTATGAATGACATTACTTTCTTTTTAGACAATTTAAAAGAAAAAGCAATCAGATTGAATAATAAAGAAATACTTAAAGTATTAAACAGTAAATCTTTTTTTAATTCTTTATGTGATATATGTAATGTATTTAATAAATTAAATCTTGAAGTATTAGAAAAATCTGATTATTTTGATCATGAAAAAGAAATTAATCTAAAAATCTCACGTGCCTTAGCTCAAAATTATTTTGTTATGTATTATGTTAATATAAATACAGATGAATATATTAGCTATACAAAAGATGTCGGCTATAAAGCTTTAAAAATTGAAGATAGTGGAACTGATTTTTATAAAGCACTAAAAAAGAATATTCAAAAAGTAATATATAAAGATGATATTGAATATGTTAATTCGATGTTACAAAAAGATAAAATCTTAGAAGCCACAAGAGGTGGTAATACATTTTCTATTACATATAGATTATTATTGAATAATAAACCAACATATGTTACTTTATTAGGAACAAGATTAGTTGATGATCCTGATAATATTATATTAGGTGTATCTAATATTGATAATCTTATGAAGCGTGAATTAGAATATAAAAAGCAAGTTGCTAAAAATATTACTTATTCTAATATAGCGTTAGCTTTAGCCGCTGATTATTTTGTTATTTATTATGTTGATGTTAAAACATCAAAATATGTTGAATATTCACTTGATAATGAAAAACAATTATTAAATGTTAAATCAACAGGTGAAGACTTCTTCAGTGATTCTAAGACTAACGCAAAACACTTCTTAGTTCATGAAGACCAAGAAAAATTCCTTAACGCAATTAAAAAAGAAAATTTATTAAATGAATTAAAAAAAGGTACATTTAAATTATCATATAGACAAATAATAGATGGTAAACCAACATATGTATTATTAAGCTGTATGAAATTATCAGCTGATTTAGAACATATAATTATTGCAGTAAGTAATATTGATGCTCAAAAAAGACGAGAAAATGAATTTAAAAAGGAATTAGAGCTTGAAAAGAATCTTGCAAGAACAGATGCTTTAACAGGTACTTCTAACAAATATTCATATAATGAGCTTGAAATTAAAATAAATGAAAGAATTAAAGCTAAATTATTAGATCAATTCGCTGTAGTATTATGTGATTTAAATGATTTGAAGAAAATAAATGATACATTAGGCCATGAGGCTGGAGATGAATATATTAAAAATGCAGTTCAAATCATTAGTAAGATTTTTAAAAATACAACTATATTTAGAGTTGGTGGAGATGAATTTGTTTTAATAATAGATGGTAATAATTATTATAATTATGAATATCTAATTAAAAAATTAAAAGAAATAAATATTAAAAATTTAAATACAAATAATCCTGTTATTGCTTGTGGTATATCAGAATTTATACCTAATCAAGATAAAGAATTAAATGATGTATTAAAAAGAGCTGATGAGGCTATGTATAAGGATAAAAAAGAATTAAAAAAGATTGGAGTTAAATAAAACTCCAATTTTTTTATATCTTATTTACGATACCACTAAATAATATTCTATTAAAACTATCACTAATTAAATAACCAAAAGCTTTATCAACAATAAATTCTTCTGTAACCTTTATTCTTTCATCTGGACCTGAGGCACCATCCATCGCAACATAAGTCATTGCCGCACCAATTATTCCTTTTCTATCTACTCCTAATTTTGTAGAATGTAATACTTGGCTACAAGATAAATCACTATTTGAAATAGGTGAGAAATCCGCATTAGAACTAAATACATCTTTTATACCCTTGTTTTTTAAATCTTCAACTAAATCATATTTTGATTCTGCACTAAATTTTGGAAATTTATTTATTGTTTCATAAATGTATTTATCCTGATCATAATCATAATAGTTTGCATTAATTGCTTCATTAATGTTTTTTTCATTAAATACATCATTTATTTTTTTGTTATCATTAGGAACTATAAATGTTAACTTATATCTACTATATGTAGAAACACACATTACTCTAACATCAGAATTAGAATATGCTTTTCCACTAGTAGATTTAATCATAAAATAATCATTTGTAATAGTATTATCAGAATTTTTAAAATCTATTTTAGTTTTTGTTAAACCCAAATCATCACCAAATCTAAACCAAGGATCATTTAAATATAATGTATTGACTAAAGCCATTTGAGTACTAGAATCAATATTAAGCTCTGGATTAATTAATTTATGAGTTTTGTCTTTTACATAATTTGAAATATACTTTCCAGCATATTTATTAGTAAAATCTATTTTAAATATATCTGCGTACGCATTTTTAGATACATTATCTACTCCTTCTTTTTTATATTCAAAATCATTTTGAATCCAAATAGAATTAAATAATGTTTCTCTAAAATCTTCTATATCATCATCGTAATAATTTGATGATATAAATAATTTACTATAATTATTTTTTAAATCTTCTTCATTAGTATTTAAATATTTTAATATCTCGCTTTGCGTATTACCACTAGTTGAAAATGATAACATACTTAAAGCTGAATAAACTGAAAGTGGTGATATACAACTATTATTATCACTTTCATTAGCTATTTCACTAATACTCGCAGCGAATCTATTATATGAATTATTAAATTCCTCACTAGTAATATTAGCTCTAAAATATGAATAATCTTCATTCAATTGTTCACATTCACCTATTTGTGATACTGATACAGATGAAATACCACACGCTGATAAAAATAATAAAGACACTAATGATAAAATTGAAATAAACTTTTTATTCATTATTCAACCACCTCGTAATTCATAATAATGATTTAATTAAAACAAATAAGAGTATCGTCTCATTTGTTCGAATATAACTTTTTTAACTCTATTTCTAGTTTCAATTGAATATATAGCTGCTTCTTCTGTTGACAATATTTCTTCAACATCTTTTTTTGTAAAATTAAAACAAATATTAGCACCATATAATTTTTCTGAAACTTCAGTTTGTTCATCAAAATTTAAAGAAATAGTTTTTGATTTAACTGAATCAATTAACTTATAAATATCTTCACCTATTGGATAATCCATAGTTGTATCTGCTAATAGTCCAGCTCCATTATCAAAAATTGGACAATAATCAAAAGTCTTATCTTTTTTCATAATCACAGCAATATTATGTGTGTGTCTATCTTCATTCAAGAAAAACATATCAATTGTTAAGATTATATTCATATATCTACCAAATTCTCTTAACCCAGTTATTCTTTCGACACTTTTTACAATAAAATCTAATCTTTCATTTGGTTCTTTTATTGACCATATAGCATTATTAAGACTTTTACCGTAATTATTTTGAAATAATCTTTCTAAAGTGATTATACTATCACCATCATTTAAAAAATTATTACTTTCCACACCATTATATTTTTGATTTTTATATTTTATTTCAATAGGTTTATATAAAATGAACTCGTCTTTTCTTAAATTAGAAAAATTTAAAAGATGTGATATTACATATTCAGATAAGCCTTCATATCCAGTGAAATCTGATTTATACCATATACCATTATTTTCCCATTTTAATTGATTACCTTTAGAAGATTGTCTATCGTTTGTTTTAATATTTTGTTCAAATAATTCTATCATAACTTACTCCTCAATTTTAATCCAAAAATCATCTTCTGCCATTCTACCTTCAGTCTTTTCAATAATTAAAAAAGGATCATAGAATGGTACATTCAAATCTGCTAAAACAAGTTTTAATTTATCTCTTGTTTCAGGGAAACATCTACTTTTCAAAAAATCTTGATAATCATTAAATGAAGGATTTTCATTAACACCAAATGCTTTTAACATAATATTATTTGTAAAATTTTTTATTTTTATTTTTTGATTAATCACATCAACGTCTATTAATGTACATATATACTGATTATGCATATAGAACATGCGAAGTGGATATTCTTTCTTCGGAATTTCAAGATGCTTTAAATAATCGTCGTTATTTTCAAGTATATATATTAATTGAACAATAGGTCCAATTATTTTTTCTTTTGATGTTTCCCATCTTTCGACAGTAGGTTTTGAAACACCAACAAAAAGAGCAAAATCCTTTTGAGACATTTTTAATATTTCTCTACATCTTTTAATGTCAGAAGCTAACAAATATTTAGGAAATGCATATGTCTTTTTATCCATAAAAATCACCTCAACATAATATTACCATCATTTTGATGGCGTTTCAATACGAATTTACCATCATTTTGATGACTTTTATGTTTTTGACATATAAAAAACTCTACAAAGAATAAACTTTATAGAGTTATTTTATTATTATCGAGTTGATGAACCATGAGATTTAAGAAATCTCTTTCTTATGTACATATTTCATCTGCCCTAATAAGCAAAAAATCCGACTACCTAAAAAGGTAATATCGGATTTTTAACTTTAAATTTATTCAGTAGTCCAAATAGTTATTTCGCCATTTACATAATGCCAATAATTATTTTCTGTATCAGTCGGAGCTTCTTCACTATAGAAATACTTTGTAGCATTCAATATAGCTGTATCATTACCACTTCCATATAAACCTTTAATTTTATAGAATTGTTCTTTTGTTCCTTCATAGAATATCTTTTCTAGAGTAACCTTATAGAATGTATATCCAGATTGATATCCAATATCAGTTACAGAAACAGGAATAACAATTGTCTTTAAAGATGAATTCTTACAGAAAGCATAACTATCTATTGAGCTACCACTTGTAATAATTACAGTTGTTAAATAATCATTATGTGAGTAGTCTTTATAACTATATTCAAAATAATTATATGGATCTCCTACATAAGCAGCATATCTAGCTGGGCCCTTATATGTTTCTACTCTATTGCAATAATAGAATGGATGGAACTCATCATTTACTACTGTATCAGCAATTTCTACATGTTTTAATGAATAGCAATAGCCAAATGCATATCGACCTAATTTTTTTACCCCATCTAATATTTTTACTGATGTAATATTAGAATATGCAAACGCATAACCATTTATTTTTAAATCAGTATATATAACTCCATTATGTGTGAATGATCCAGGTATTACTAAATCAGTATCGTTTTTAGTATAGCCAATTACGCATGATTCAGTACCAATAGTAAATACATAACCACTTTCATCAAATACTAGAATAGAATCTTCTGTGTAATCTTCATGTATTTTTATTGCGTAATATGCGACATAACCATTACCAGTATATCCAGTACCTAAATCTAATAATGAAGCATTATAAATTTCAACTAAATGACAGCATTCATTAAATGCATCTGTACCAATAGCTGTTACACTTGCAGGAATCTTAATTGAATATATGTTCTTATTTTGATAGAACGCCTTTTCAGCAATTTCATATGAGTTGATAGTTGTTTCATTATAAGTAAATGAATTAGGTAAATCTAAGCAATATGAATCACCAGTATAACCAATTAAATATCCCTTTTCTCCATCATACATGAATCTATAACCATTAGCATCTGTAATAATTGCTGAAGGTTCATCTGCTGATGTATGAATTGCTTTTGCATATAATGCAACTTTACCATTATCTTCAGAACCAGCAATTACGGTTAAAGTAGATAAATTATAAACTTCTACTAGAGCATAGCATCCATCAAATGCGTCAGTTCCTATTGATTCAAGTGATGCTGGAAGTGTAATTGTACTAATTAATCTACAATTCTTAAATGCACTTTCTCCAATTGTTGTAACACCCTCTGGAATATTAATAGACTTAAGTGATGTACAACCATCAAATGCATAGTCACCTATAGATGTTACTGAATCAGGAAGTGTTATAGTAGTTAATTTAGCATCATATTCAAACATATATCCTGGAATAGCAGTTATATTTCCATTAAATACTACTTCTTTTAATGCTGAGCAGTAAGATAGAATATTACCATTTCCAGTAAATGCACCATTAAATGTAATTTTTTCTAGCTTCTTATTATAAGCTATTGATAAACCACCAATAAATGTTACTGATTGTGGAATAACAAGTTCCTCAAAACCGCAGTCTTCAATTCCGTTATCCATAATTTCTGTAATATTTTCTGGAATTTCTAATTCAACTAATGAAGTACATCCATAGAATAATGCACCTGAAATATTAGTTAGAGCTTCACCTAAAGTAACATCTGTAAGTGCTGTACAATCAGCAAATCTATAATAAGTACTCTTATCCAAATCACATTCTATATCTAATGTAGTAAGTTTTTTACAGTATCTAAATGCTTCACTACCAACAGATGTAATAGTTGATGGTAAAGTAACACTTGTAAATCCACAATTATAGAATGCATATTTACCAATTGATGTTACATTAGCAAAATTAACAGTATTTAGAGATTCACAATCCATAAACATAAAATCAGGAATTGCTTTAGATGTTGCTAAATTAACTGTAGTTAAAGATGTGCAGCCATAGAACGCACTAGTAACTTGCTCTCTTATAGTTGATTGAGCTGTAAATGAGAATGATCCACTAAAAGTAACTTCTTCTAGCTCTGTACAATTACAGAATGCATTTTCTTTTAAAACAACGCCACTAGCAAAAGTGATTGACTCAAGACCAGTATTCAAAAATGCCCATCTATCAATTTGTGTAATTTTTTGAAAATTTACAGTTTTTAGTTTAGAACAATTTTCATATGTGTATTCTGAAACTCTAGATCCAGTAGCTAAATAATTTACTGATTCAAGATTAGTACAGCCTTTAAATGCATACTTACCTGTATATTTATAACTTGATGCTGAACCATTTTTTCCCATATCATATCTGATATCTACTGATGTTAAATTTACGCACCCCTCAAATACACCACATATAGGATTTTCTGGATGGTAACTACTATAGCTATCATCTCCATCTTGTATTAATAAGTTATTTGGAAGTGTAAGAGTTGTAACCTGTGTATTACTAAACGCACCCTTATATAGTTTAAGATTTATTCCTCCAGTATTAGGCCAAGTAATAGTTTTTATTCCTGAATTCATAAATGCATATGGACTAATTTGTTCTACAGTATCAGGAATTGAAATACTTTCTAATGATGTACAGCCATAGAACATTCTTGTATTTATACATACACTACCATTTGGAAGTACTGCAGTTTCAAGTGATGTACAGCCATAGAAAGTACCTGTAGAATAACTATATTTAGTATAATAATTACTTGTTGTATCTAATTTAAATAAATTTGCACTTACTAAATTAACACAATTCTTAAATGCATTATCCCCTAGATAATTCATTGATGTTGTTTTAACTTCAAATTCTCTTATACCAGAATTTTCAAAAGCACTAGCTTCTATTCTTGTAATTGTAGCAGGTAGAATAATATTAGCATTTTTACAATCTTTAAATGCACTTTCTCCTATTGTAGTGATATCTCCTGTTATTTCGATTTTTGTAATTGTAGAAATACCTTCAAATGCAGATGCAGGAATTGTTGTTCCACCATTAATTACAACAGTCTTTAATTTGCTACTTACATTGCTATTAGCTACACCAAAAATGGCTTGTCCAAATGCATTTTCACTAACATATGGTAATTCAATGTATGTTAAATTTGTTAATCCATTAAGGCATCCATCATAATTTGTACAAGTTGATGGAATAACTATTTTTCTTAAATTAGCACATCTACTAAATGCGCTAGAATAGATCATTTCACAACGAGGATGTACTACACATTCAAAGATTTGTGGTGTTCTAGCCTTTATTAACCACTTATATGGGTTAGCATCAGTACCATAATAAGATCCATTATCATATGTAGTAAGTACTATATTATCACATTTATCAAATGTTGTTGTATCAATACTAGTTATACCTGTAGGGAATGTGATAGTCTCTAATCTAACGCATCCACCAAATAAGTATTTATCAAGTTTAGTTACACTTGTATCTTTTAATAATATAGTTTGTAAATTTTCACAATTGTAGAATGTATATTCACCTAAGCTATCCAAACTCTTAGGAATATTAATATTGAATAACAATCTACAATTACTAAATGCTTTATCACCAATTGAAGTGACATCTCCATTAATAGTTACGCTAATTAAGTTTCTACATCCTTCAAATGTATTATTCTTTATTTCTGTAACGCCGCTAGGTAATACAATACTCTTAATTAAAGTATTAGCAAAAGCATAACTACCAATGTAATTAAATTCAACTTTTACTTCATTCTGATTTTCATCAGTATAAGTACTTGGGATATTTATTTCTTTTAGTTTAGTACAATTATAGAATGCATAATCATAGATTTCTTCTAAACTGTTTGGTAAAACAACTTTTTTCATATTGAAATTAGCGAATTGATAATCTCCAATATATGTAACGCCTTCAGGAACAATTATTTCTTCTAATTCTTCGTAATCATCACCATTTTTGAAGAATACTTTTGCGTTTGATACCATCATTGGATTAGATTCTTTAGAATCAAATTCAACATTACACCATATTTCTACACTATCAACATATATATTTTTAATCTTCGTATTAATAAATGCATCATCATCAATTTCAACGCCACTCTTGAAATATAGATTATCTATATTTTCACACTCATAGAATGCATTTGCTGGAACATAAGTAATTCCCTCACCAAAGATGATTGTTTTTAATGTTTCTGGAACATACTCTTTATTATGACTATATTCGTTATCGTAATTATTTTGTCGAGAAGGAACACCAAAGAAATATCCTAAGTAACAATCAGTAGTGTAAGTATTTCCATCGACATAAGTGTATTGCATCATGTTAAGTTCTAATTCTTCCATAGAACATCCACATAATGAACCTCTATTAATTGCTTGAATATCACTAGGGATAACTACATTTTTAGCACTTCTATCAATTACACCAATAAATGTTTTACCCATTTTACTATCTACAAATGTAATTATGTTTCTTTCAGTATCTTTATTAATTATTGATTCAGCAGTTCCATCAATTACTTTACTTCCATCAATTACATTTCTTGCATACCATGTAAGAAGACTATAACTAGGTCCTGAGTTTCTAGGACTTAATGATAATGATGAATAATTAATAAGCTCAACTAAATTAACACAATATTGGAATGCATCTTTCTTTATTTGACTTGAAGATGTTAATGTTGCTGGAATTGTTAATTGTATCAAACCATAACAATATTCAAATGAATTATAACCTATATATGTAACCTTAGGGAATTTAACATCTCTAAGCTTATAACAATTAGAAAATGCATAATCACTAATTGTTGTAGCATTAGCTAAATTTGCTTGATCTATATTGTAGCAATTTTGGAAAGCATATTGACCTACTGTCTCTACTTTAGATAAATCAACTACTCCTAATTTATAACAGTAACTGAATGCACTATCTCCAATATATGTAACATTTGATAAATCAATTGATTCTAATGATTCACATTCATTAAATGCTCTAGCACCAACTTTTTCTATTTTTGATGCTTCTACTGTTTTTAACTTTGTACAGCCTCTAAATGCATCTTCATTGACAGTTATTAAATTAGGCATTTTTACAGTTTCAAGGTTTTCACACCAAGCAAAAGCTTCATCACTAACAGTTGTTACATTCTTTAAATCAATGCTCTTTAAACCATTACATGAATAGAATGTTTCATATCCAATAGTTGTAACGTAATCATTTAATGTAACAGTCTCAATATCATTATTTTGGTAGAATAAAGAACCACCTAAAGAAATAGTATAGTTCTTCCCAAATGATGGAATAACTATATCTTTACTATCACCAAGATAAGCTTCTAATGTTACGATTTTTTCATCTTCGTTGACTGAATAAATGAAATCATTCTTGTTATCATCAACTTCTTGTTGATTTTCACTAGTAATAACGTTTGTTGCATAATAAGCTACATAGCCATAATCACTAGATCCTTTAACTATTGGTAAATTTGAATAGTTATATACTACTTTTATATTATAACTATCAAAAGCATCCTCACCTATTGTTGTAACACCTGTACCAAGTGTAACTTGTAATAAACTATAACAATATTCAAATGCATAATCACCAATTGTAATAACGCTATTAGGAATAACAATTTCTTTAATTTTGGAATAATTGAATGCAGATTCTCCTATTTCTACAACGTTATTTCCAATTGTAACTTTTTCTAAAGCTTCACAATCATAGAATGCATAATCACCAATTACTAATACTGCATCAGAAATTACTACTGATTCAATTGGTAATCCTACATTTGTAATACTATCTGAAAAAGCATAATTATCGATATAATAGCTTGGTATTTTAGATGTACCACTAGGTAATACTACGTTTTTATCATCGCCAACATACTTGTACAAATACCATTCATCATATTCTTCATTATAGTAGAATACGAAATCTCCAACACCTGTAAGATCAGATGGTCCTTCACTTATATCTCTAAGCAATAAATTATTTACATCTACACCAAGTGCATCAAATAAATCAGTTAGATTTTCAGTTGAATCAGGTACAAAGAATTCATATAAATCAGTATCTTCAACAACTTTTTTGCCAATTTCCATATCTATATTCTTTACAGTTAGCGATTTTAATTTTGACTCATAAAATGCTTTATCGCCTATTTTCTCTAATGATTCTGGTAAATATGCAATTACTACATTTGAATTAGCAAAAGCATTATTAGCAATTTCTGTTACACCTTCAGGAATAACTAAATCAATAGGATATCCTTCCTTAAGCCCTATAACAGTACAATTAGTTTCTTTTGATGTAAATTCAAAATATTTAAATTCATCTTTTAAACTAAATCTAGCTTCTACACCAGTTTCACCTTCATTACATTTATATTGTAATTGAAGTGATAATAATTTATCTCCTAACCACCAACCTTCAAAATCATAACCGACATTTACAGTTGCCGTTAAGAATCTTTCTTTACCAACCATTTCTGATTGACCAGATCCTGCATTAGTCTCAACTTTATCTTCATCTCCAAGTGAGATTGATGAATCTGATACATCTAGTGTTCTTTCATAATCAACTGGATTAGGTTTGTCATTGCCATCGCCATCAATAGTAACACTAGGATATTCGATTTCAGGTAAAGTATTGTCTACTTCACCTCTAAAATGTTCGCCAGTTGCAACATTATTTGGGGATGGTTCATCACATGATACTAGAGGAATTAAGGCAAACAATGCTAAAGCTGTTAATATTTTCTTTTTCATAATTTACCCTCCTTACTCAGTAATTGTGATATGTTCAATATCAATGATGAAGTTTCCGTTAGCTGATAAATTACTATGTTTTACATTTGAAACAGTACCATCAACTAATGTTGTTCCATCATTACCATTATCTACAAAACAATATAATACATAAACATCATATTCTCCAGCGCTAGTAAGTAATGGAGCAGCTTTAGTCCAAGTCTTACCTGCATCTACTGAATAATATGTTTCATAATTAATAAAATTATCTTCTAATGAACAGCTAATTCTAGATGGAATAGCTTGTGGCACTTCATTTAAGCTTATTTCATAATCATTTGGAAGTGTTACATTTATGAAATCAGAATTTGTAATGCCATCCAAAACATTTAGATTTGAAATTGTTCCAAGTTCTGAATAATCAAATCTAACTGTTCCACTTAGTGTCTCATATCCATCTGCTTCTATTGTATAGTTGAAATTAGCACTATTAGCCTTTTTATTAGATACAGTTACAACTGCATCAATTGTTTCTCCTGAAATAGAATCATAGAATACAGAATTCTTAATTAAATTAGTATATACAGTATAAGCATCATCTAATGAAGTGATTGTTCCTCCATTAGTTGCTGTAACGTATCCTTCGAAATAAGAAGCTCCTCCTTCGTCATATTTCCAGTAAATTTCATTATTATCATTTGATAGAATGTGTACTGGATTAGTTATGAACATCTTATTATCAAATTCAATAACTCCTTCGCCAGCTGTAATACTAATGTATTCATAACTTGTTATGTTGTATAGTTCATCGTTTTCATTAACTACAACCTTATAATAAACCTTATATGTACCAGCTTCAGTTATATATAATTCATCAGTAAAGTTTGTATTATCAAGCGAATATTTTACAGAGAAATCACTTGTAACAAAATTCATTTTTACACCATTAGCATTTTTAGCTGGGTTATATGCATAACTTGTGTTATTTATACTATATGTTGGATATTCACCTGCTTGAGGCTTATCGGCTCTAACTGTAACATAAATAGTTTCATCAAATCCTTTAGTTGTTGCATTAGGGAATACTAAGAAGTTTAGTTTTACATATCCATTTGCTACATTTTCCATAGTAATAGTAGTTCTTCCATCAAATTCTACTATATCGTCACCTTTAACATCATATGGATAATTAATTAACATTGTTGTTAAATCTAAAACATCTAGACCAAATGCACTTAATAATTCATCACCATCGGATTCATAACCTCCATTATTAACTCTTGTTACAAAGCTTGATGCATTATTAATGTAATAAACATTATTACTTAATTGTTCAACTCCAGAATTTGATGCAGCGATTGCGTATCCTGAATCTTCTCTTGAGTCACTGAATAAGAAATCAACATCAATAGTTAATGTAACGTCTGGAAATTCAAATTTAACATTTAATGTATTTTTACCATCAACAAGTTCAATATAGCCATCAATCTTTTTGTTATAATTGATTGTTACATTAACAGTATTTTCATCAATTAAAGTATTGTTAAGATAGAATTCTCTATTTTCTAATATTGTATTTATATTTACACCATTAAATCTATTGAAATCAGTATCACTTAGATTTGATATATCAAGAATAGAAGCTTTTGAATTGTTATCATAGAATATATGATCACTTTCTAATGTTATTGTAGGATTTGTAATATAAATTACTTCAAAATCTTCTTTTGTATCTAATCCTTCACATTCAATTCTATAATATACTCTATATATTCCTGGTGAAACGAATTCAAATGTATTATTATCTTGATAATTTATTCCATCAAGTGAATATTTAACTGTTGCGCCTGCTGTGATTGGAGTTATTTCAATCTTATGGGCAGTTCCATCATATTCTCCAAAGAAACCTTTAGAAGTGTATTCAATGTCTGAATAAGTTACATCAGTTTCAATAATATTAATTATTTGATCAAAATCTTCTTTTGTTGGTTTAGATACTGTTATTTCAACTTCATCTAATTTATTATTAGCGTCTGTTGCGTCATCATAACTTGAATTTACTTTATCTAACCATGTTCCAGCTTTTTCACTCATTTCTTCTTCAGAAATTAAATGAGACTTAGGAATTGTTAATTCAAATTTAGAATTTGATATATCAGATAATTTACCACTAATGAAATTATCACCATTCTTATCAAATACAAATAATTCAGTAACACCTCTATATACTGAGTATGCTTGAATGATATTATCTCCTACTTCTTTTACTTGAACTCCAAAGATTGTACCACGAACAGCCATAACTGAGTTATTTGATGATAAGAAGAATTCTTCATCTTCACCTAATTTATTTTGTACTTCAGCCAAAACAACACCATATAAAACAAACACATTAGTTTTATATTTATTATTACCTTCAGATTTAATCTTTATTTTAGTGTTTTCACCTAAATAAACATATTTATCTTCATCAAATTTAATAACGATAGTTGATTCATTATTTACTAAAACTGTATCTCCATCGTATAAATTCATACCCTTAAAACAGTTTGCATTTTCTTCTTCATAAGAAACAGTTGCACTACCATCAACCTGAACAACCTTGATATTTCTTGCTGAATCAAGTAATCTTCCTTCATCAGAATTATTATTATTTGATTTACCACCTAAAGTAAATACTAATATTAAAGTTACCGCAACAGCTATAACTACAAAGCTAGCTATTGATGAAATTAATATAATTAACTTTTTCTTCCCCATGTTTAATTACTCCTTGCTAAATGAATCATAGCCATCTATTTCAACTACTTCATAACACTTGATAGGTTCTTTTTTATTTTTAAACATTCTATCTCCAGCATCTACTACCTTAACTCTATCCTTTATAACATCATATACAAAGCTAGAGATTAATACTTGACTACCACCTGCAGATGCTTCAATTCTTGATGCGGTATTTACAGTATCACCGATTGCTGTAAAATCCATTCTTGTTTTAGAACCGATATTACCAATTACGGCATCACCATAATGAACACCAACACCAAATTCTAATTTTTTATTATATTTTTCTAAAACCTGATCACATATAGCTTTACCTTCTTTTACAATACCAAAGGCAGCACACACAGCTTTAAATACATAATCATCTAAATCTACTGGGGCATTAAATATTGCCATAACACAGTCTCCAATAAATTTATCAACCATTCCACCAAATCTAAATACTTGATTTGTTGCCATCTCTAAATAACCATTTAAGATATCTACAACCTCTTCTGGTTGTAATTCCTCACTCATTTTTGTAAAGCCTCTAATATCTACAAAAAGACACGCAACATTTCTTTTTCTTCCACCTAAGCTCATAGCATCCTCATCATTATCTACCAATGCTTCCGCAACATCAGGTGAAATATATCTTTTAAATGTACCGATAACTTCTCGCTTATGTTTATATTCATTATAGTAATGTAGAATTATCATTACTACAAAAGCTAAAACTATAACTAATAATGGTGTAGACATAAAATAATATGATCCACTAGAATGCATAATTAAGCTTATTATGAATTCTAATCCAATGCCTAATATAAATACTGCAATTCCTAAATAAAAAACAACTGAAGTCATTAATAATACAATACCAAATATTAAAATAGTATTTATTATTGTCGATAAATATACTTGAGCTGGAGAATATAATTTATCATTTAATAAAGATTGAATAATATTACATTGAACTTCCATTCCAAACATTTCACCAATTGGTGAATTATAAATATCATTTGATAAACCTGTATCAACAGCACTAGCATAAGAACCAAATATGACTATTTGTCCTCTAGGTCTATAAATATCACCATCAGTATAAGAATCAAGTAAATCTTTCATGCTAATATAATCAAAACCAGATTTAACATCAGCTGTTTTACCATCTATTGTTATAATTTCAGGTGAAGCATAATAATTAAAATAATATGCTTTTTTCTTTTGATATTCTGTTTTATTTATATTATTCTTATCACAATATGTAGAATAAAGTGAATATGCTAAACTATCATAATTATCTGATTTTAAATATGTTCTTCTTATAGCTTCATCATTATCAGTAATAGCATCAACATATCCAATTCCTTTTGCTCCATCATAAATAGTTTCTGATAAACCATATGGAGCTTCAGTTCTTGACATACCATTAACACCTAAAATAACATTTTGTTTTTTCATGGCATCCTTCAATTTAATATCTACTTCATCACAACCATATTGTTTATTGAAGATAATATCAAATCCAATCGCGCTAGGTGTATAACCTTTATCAGCCCAAGCATTTAAAATGTTTGCAAAATGCTCACGATATTCAATTGCATTATATGCATTATATTTTTCAATAGTTGGCTCATCAATACCAACAATCGTAATTCTTTTATCAGTTGAACCTTTGTGTTGATATAACGCATCATTAATATTATTATCTAATCCTTCGAATGGTTTCCATCCAATTGATGATATAGATAAAATCAAAATAATTAAAGCAAAAATACCAGCAAATATAATATTTTTATAACTGAATTTAAATATTTTATTTTTCATATATTTTCTCCCTTTAAAATTATATTTTAAAGTAATTGCAAAAAAATCGTTTTCATTATAACATTATTTGAAATAAAATACAAATATTCAAATAATATATCATAAAACAAATAAATTAACTAATATAAAAACAAAAACTTTCTCTTAAATTGAGAGAAAGCTTTTATAAAACTATCATTTTTTTAATTATAAAGATTCAAGCATCTTTAAAACAATCTTACTTGAATTAGATGCCGCAATATCACCAAAATTCTCATAACTATCATGAGCATTTCCATCTGCCTTATCAGATAATGCTCTAATCACAATATATGGAATATTATAATTTATGCATATTTTTGCAACAGATGCTCCTTCCATCTCACATGCATATGCATCATAGTCATCTTTTAATTTTTGAACATATGTTTCAGATGAAATAAATTGATCACCCGTTGCGATAACTCCTTTAAATGAATGATTTAAACCTATGACAGAAATTGATGAATCATATGCTAATTTAACTAAATCTTTATCACATTCATAATATGTACCTGGTACATGACTAAAGCCCGGATCTCCTGAAACCCATTCAAATCCGTTATTAGTTAAAATTCCATAATCATGCTCTACTAATCTTGTCGCAACAACAACATCAAGTATTTCTGTTTCATCTGAAACTCCGCCAGCAATACCAGTAAATATTATTTTTGAAATATTATAATTATTCATCATTGTAGTCGCACCAGATGCTGCATATACTTTTCCTATTCCAGATTTGGAGATTACTACCGGCTTATCATGTAATGTTCCTACATGATAATCAACTGTTCCAATATTCTCAACATAATCTATTTTAGCTTCTTGTAATAATAAATCTATTTCATTATCCATCGCAGATATAATACCTATACGAGCTATTTGATTTGATTTACATCCTGTTAATATAAATATTAATAATACTAATAATAAAACAATTATTTTTTTCATGTTTTTCCTCCTATTAATCAATTTAATACAAAATAAAATAATTATTTTAAAAAAATTCTTTATAAATTTATATTTATAATCGTTAATTACTTATATTTTTATTATACCATATTTAAATAATGTGTGTTATAATCAATAAATAAAAAGGAAGTTGTATAATATGAATAATAATTATTTAAATTACAACTTAATAAAAAAATTTTTAAGCCTTATTGTAGAATAATATGTACCCCAAGTCAAGGACACTTTGAAAAAAGGTGTAATATTTAGTTG